>CAYZDX010000024.1:0-9782 GCA_964477565.1 Candidatus Woesearchaeota archaeon
CCTTTCCATTCACAAAAATAACAGGAGCAATTTCCACTTTATTAATGTCAGAAAATTTTCCAAATAAAAAGTAAAGTTTTGATTGAGAACTCCCCCTATTTGTTTCGTTCTCTTTTAAAAAAGCCCCTGTTTGGTTATAAAACTTAAATTTAATTTTAGTTAAATTAGCATCCCCTACATTTCTTTTAATTTTAACATGAATTAGGTTATCTGATTTATTTATTAAAACTTCCTTAATTTCTAAATCAGCATGGAGGCACGAGGTTTGTGTTTGTGATGTTGTAGTATATAAGAAATTTTTTAAAACTACCCAAACCAAAGATATTGCTGCTATTGAAATTAAAACAAGGATTATGGCAATAAGTATATCCGATAAACCCTTTTTTTCCATTATAAAAATAAAAAATTAAACTTTATAAAACTTGTTTTTATGTATTTAATATAAACAAATTTAAAATAAAATTTTTGTATTTTACAATTATGCATAAAAATGGAGAAAGTTTATTTTATTCCAATAAAAGAATTAACAGAAGAAAAGATAAAAAAAGTTTATTCTTTATTAGAAAAAAATCTTTCTGAGAGTGATGTTATGGTGAAATTGCATTTTGGTGAGAAAGGGTGTGAAACTTTTATTCCTCCTAACCTTGTAAAAATGATTACTTCCAATATAAAACAAAATTTTGTTTTGAGTGATGCAAATGTTCTTTATAAAGGTTCAAGAACTTCTACAGAAGAACATATAAAAACATCTAAAGAGCATGGATTTGATTTTGCTCCTATTGAAATTGCAGATGATAAAGGAGAATTAAATATCGAAGTGAATTTAAAACATTTCAAAGACATAAAAGTTGGGAAAAGTTTGGAGAAATATAAGAATATCGTTGTTATATCTCATTTTAAAGGGCATATGGCAACTGGTTTTGGCGGAGCTTTAAAAAATTTGGGAATGGGTTTAGGAACTAGGGCAGGAAAATTAGCAATGCATGCTGGCATTTCTCCAAATATAGATGCTGATAAATGTATTTTATGTAACAAATGTTTAGAAAATTGTCCTGTGAATGCTATTGAAACAATTAACAATAAAAATGTCATAAATAAAGAAAAATGTATTGGTTGCGCAAAGTGTATAGCAATATGTCCTCAGGGAGCTGTTAGGATACCCTGGGGCGCTGTTGGTGAGAAAGAATTGCAGGAAAGAATAGTTGAATATTGTTATGGTATTTTAAAAAATAGAAAGATTATTTATTTTAATTTTTTAGGAAATATAACAAGAAATTGTGATTGTATGGGAAGTAGACAAGAAAAAGTTATGGAAGATATAGGGCTTCTTGCTTCTGACAACATCGTTGCTATTGACCAAGCAAGTTTAGATTTAATTAAGGAAAAAGCTGGGAAAAATATTTTTCAAGAAATGAGTGGGGTTTCAGGAGAAAGGCAGTTAGAATATGCTGAAGAACTTAGAATTGGTTCAAGAAAATATGAGTTAGTTAAAATTTAAATAACAAAGCCTCAGGCCGGATTTGAACCGGCGACCTTCGTCTTACGAGGACGACGCTCTAACCAACTGAGCTACTGAGGCTCAGAAAAACTTTTTAATCTTCTTAAAGCTTTTAATTTTTCTCTCTCCTTTATCCTTGCTTCTTTTAATGCAAGATTCAAAATTTCTATGCTCTTATCATAAATTTTTTTATTTACTGGATAAGGAATCCCATCTTTTCCTCCATGAGCATAAGAAAATTTTGCTGGGTCTTTCCAAGAAATTTGGGTGCCATAAATAAGTGAGGAGATTAAAGACAAAGCCCTTATAGTTTTTGCTCCCATTCCTTTTATTAACAGCAAATCCTCATAATTTTTTGGTTGGAATTCATAAGCTTTTTCTATTGCCTTAAAGTTGCCTAAATCTTGAGGGAGGATGTGGTGGCGGAGGGGAAGTGAAAATTTTTCAAAGTTTTCAGAAAAATCATCTAGAGTTTTTTGTTGCAAGTTTGTTTTTTCCCATAATCTTTTAACCTTTAAAGGATTTTCTTTTATTAATTCTAAGCTAACCCTCCTCGTCTCTCTACTCCCCTTTGAAGTTAAATTCAAAACTTTTTTCTCAAAATTTGTTGTGATAATTGGCTTTTCATATTCTATCATATTCTCGACATAATCAGATAACCAGTGATATCTTCTTGCCAATCTTGAATTTTCTTTTAAACCTTGTTGGATTATAGCCCATTTGCCATTTTCTGAAATAAAGAAAGAGTGATGATAAAGTTGATATGTATCTTGTATTAAATTATTATCCACTTTTGCAGCTAATTTACTTGTTCTTGTTAATTCATTAATTTTATTTTCATTAAAATTAAATTTATCTCCAATATTAATGATTTCTTCTGGAGTCTTTTTACTTGTTTTCCCCTTTCCTCCCGCCACCTCCACACCGAGATTTGAATTTTTCAAAGCTAATTTCAAAGCCCCACATAATGTAGTAGTTAATCCAGAAGAATGCCAATCGAATCCCAAGACACATCCAAAAGCCTGAAAAAAATATGGATTAGACAGCTTTTTTAAATATTCATCATGCCCAAATTCATCAATTATAATTTCTGAAATTGGTTTAGCTAATTTAACCATCCTATTAAAAAGCCATCTTGGAGCTTTACCATAATGTAAAGGCAAATCAACTTGTCCGGTTCTCATACTATCAATAAATTTCAAAACTTTATAACCCTTATTATTAAGAATTTATACAAGTTTGATAATTTCCAAGAAAAATACTCTTCACTTTACACCATAATCTTTTAATTAATCCAATTTTTCTTCTGCCTAATTTTTCTGTTATTTTGGTATAATTTCTTGATTTTTCAAGATTAGTATTTTTATTTTCAATTTTCTCAGACATTTTTATGGGTTTGCTAATTTTAACACAACTTCCATTTACACAACCATTTTCACAATATCTGAGATTTTTTAAAGAAACAACACTCCTATTTCTTAAACAAAAATTTTCCAAGGCATATTCCTTACCAGAAATATTTATACAAGAATCTTCTGCAATTTTTTTATCATAATAATAAAGCTCTCCTTTTTCATATTTATTATCCCCCTTGTCTGTATCAATACAATTCTCTTTTTTTGTATACTCAAGAGCAAGATAACTTATATCCTCTCTGCTATGTTTCATTTCTAAATCTTCTGATTGTTCTTCTTGTAATTTTAATTTTACTTCTTTTCCATCCAAGCTTTTATATCTTAATGAGAAAGGATCTTCTCCTTTAGCTGTTCTTGTATCTGCTATAAAAATTGGGTTGTCAAAATTCTGTAAAAAATTAATATCCTTCCATCCAGAATCAAAGTTTCTTAAAATTAAAAATTCGTAAGTTATGTTAAGGTATTTGTGATATTTCCTTGGCCCAGAACTTATTGCTATATAACCCAAAGTTTCTTGCGAATGATTTCCATCACTACTTTCTTTTTCAATCACTTTTGCCATAAAAAAATATTTAGTTATATTTTTAATTAAAGCATCTGCAGGTTCTATGTCGTTAGATGTTTGGAGTTGAGCAAAAACAAGAGGAACAAAAGAGAAGTTTTGTTGAAAATTAAATTTTTTGGGTAAATAACCGGAGATATAATCTTTTCCAGCCAAAACCAACATATTATCGAAAGAATGGTTTCCCTCTTCAATAACAAGATAACTAACCTCCTCTTCCTCATGCTCTCCTGAAAGCCAATTCTCAATTTTTATTTTAAATCCTCTGCTATTGACATCTTTTATTCTTATATGTGCTGGGGTCTCGTCATTATAACTTAGGGGTTTTGCAATTACAATCGGGCTTGTATATGTGTTTTTAAATTGAAATTCCTTCCATGAAGAATTCACATCTATCCTACCAAATTCCCCAAAATCAGCAAAATCATAATACTCAAAATTTTCTGTTGCTTTTACAAAATTGAAAAATAATACTACAAACAAAATCAAAATTATTTTTCTCATTTTCCTCTTTTAAATTAAAACGAAAGATAAATTTTAGGAAAGTGAATTTTCAATATCAATTAATCTTTTTAATTTAATATCTCTCTCTTTTCCCATTACCCCTGTTTTTATATAATCTGTTTGGAAAGCGAAGGCAAAATCAGCAAGAGAATAATCAAGAGTTTCTCCAGAACGATGAGACATAATTGTTTTTATTCCTAATTTTTTTGCTAATTTTGCTATTTCAGAGATTTCTATTAAACTTCCGATTTGATTGGGCTTCAAAATTATTGCATTTATGCTTTTTTCTTTTATTGCTTTTTTAAATCTTTCAAGATTACTGACAGTTAAATCATCTCCAACAACAAGGCAAGTAGGCCTTACTTTAATAACTTCTTTTTTTAATCTGGCAAATCCAGAAAAATCTTCTTCTTGTAATGGGTCTTCAATATAATCAAGATTATATTTATCAATTAAATCAAGGATAAAAGATATTTGTTTTTCCTTATTTAATTTTCTCTTTTTATTTTTATACAAATAAAATCCCCGAGAATAAAAAGAAGAGGCAGCAATATCAACGCCAATTGAAATTTCTTTTCCTGTCTCGTTTTCTAATTCTTCTTTAACTTTTTTCATTATTTCTAAAACTTCTTCATTTGAGAGAGAAGTGGACAAAGCATTTTCATCATTTCTCTCTCCTCTCGCTTTCCTTAACCTTAATTCTTGTCCTAAAATTTTCCATGCTTTTTTCATTAAAAAAACATTATCAGAAAAATTATTTGTTTTAGGTACGAATAAAAATTCTTGAAAATCGGGTTTTTTACCTCTAACCGATTTTGTATGCAAACCTCCTCCAATACAATTTCCAACAGGGAAGGGAAATTTCTTTGCATTTTTATTAATTACTTGCCATAATTCGACCCCTTTCCATGTTGCTAGAGATTTCAATAAACAGGTTTCCAAAGCGAAAAAAGTATTGCTTCCTATCTTTCCTCTTAACAAATCTTCAACTTTTTTTAAATCTGAAAAATTTTCTATTTCAAGATTACATATCTCGTCAGAAAAATTTTTTATTGTTGTTATATCTTGTTTTATATCTTTAATATAATATGGTTTTTCCCATTTGCCCTTACTCTTTCCTGATGGAGATGAAGAAGAAAATAAACCAAATTCTGTTTTTAAAGAAACTTCTATTGTTTTTTCTTTTCTGGAATCTCTCACAATTTTTGCATCGACTCTTTTTAAATTCATAAATTTAAGAAGAATATAGGATATAAAAAGTTTGTTCTAAATTGCCCCTTCTTCTACTTCCTCTTCTGCTTCTTCTTCCATTTCTTCCTCTGGCTTTACGAGTTCCATTATCTCTCCTTCCTCTTCAATCTTTTTCTCCTCTTGTTTTTCTAATTCTTCAACTTTTTTATCTTCTTCCTTTGTTATCTCTCTTTTTAATTTAGCTTCTATTTTTTTTGGCATTGGCCTATTAACTGTTATAGGCAAGACTCCTGATTTAAATTCTATTTCTGCAATTTTTATTGGGTCATATCTGATTTCCTCTAATTTTTCTTTTTCTATTTTTAAAAGCAAGGGAGCATCCATAGAGATTTGTAAAGCTCTCGCTCCAAGGATTCTAGCTACTTCATATTTTGTAAATTTTTCTTCCACTCTCTTCTCTTCCATTTTTAATTTATGAAATCTAAATTTAAAAATTTAATTAATCTTTTAGACTTTTCTTTACAATGCTTTCTAACTCCTTAAATTTTTTGGTTGCAAGCTTTATCATTTTCTCTAATTCCTCTATAGAGATTGAGCCTTCTTTTCCTTTTTGGGCAGCCCTTATCCTTATTTCTTTTTCTTTATTTAAAGCTAAAGAAAGCCGGGCATCTGAAGTTTCCTCCTCCTCTTTTGTTGGGTCCACTAAAATACTTTCTCCAAATTTATGTAAAGTTATTGTTATCGGAAAACTTTTTGAAAGAGGTAGGGATTTAGATGTAAGCTCCCCATAAATAATTTTTTCTTTTTCTTCGTCATATTTGGGGATTTTAGCTGTTTTTAATGCAGCAACAGCCCCCAATGCAGCTGCATCAATTAAGTTTCCTGAATCATTAATAGAGTAAATATCAAGGAAAATTCCATAAACTTTTTCTCCTTTCTTAATACATAATTTCTTAAAATCAATAAAGCCACTCTCCCTAATCCCCCTATCAACTATTCTTGCTACTTCAATAGCATCTATTCTCGGAGGGCCATATTCATAATCTGAAGATGATAAAGGTAGGAGTTCCGCGGTTGTTATTAAAGTTCCTTCATCTTCGTGGTCAGTATATGGCTCAGTTACATCAATTTTTACTCCAACAAAAACTTCTGTATCTCCAATTTTAACCCTTGCAGAACCTTCTGCATTTTTACTAACTCCTGTTTCAATAATAATCTCCCTATAATCCTCTAATTTTCTTCCATCCAATCTTTTTCCACTTTCAGCAACTTCTTTTATTCTTTTTTGATTTAAATTTGAAACATCCATCTTATTCTTCCTCCTTTCCTACAGCTTTTAAGGCCTTTTTTTGAACTTCATAAATTTTTTTACAAGCTTCTTTTGCTTTTTTAACCACTTCTTTTAAATCTTCTGGCTTAATATTTCCGTCTAATTGGAATAATGTTATCTCCCCAGATCTTGTAAATGCTAATGGAATGTCTGTTGCTCCTTCCCCACCTTCATAATCCTCCTCTTCTTTTATTACATCAACAACAATTTTGTCGTCTATTTTTCCTATTGAAACTGAACTAACTAACTCTTTCATTGAAACTCCTGCATGGGCAAGAGCCATTGAAGCTGCATTTATTCCTGCACACCTTGTAGAAGCATTTGCTTGTAAAATACTGATATGAACATCAACAACAGTATTAGGATAATCTTCTAAATTCACTACAGAAGATAAAGCCCATTCTGTCACTTTACTTATCTCCTGGCTTCTTCTAGAAGGGCCAGGCCTCTTCCTCTCACTTACTGAAAAAGAAAGCATATCATAATTAACTCTTAAAATCCCTTTTTTTGGATTTTGTAAGTGCTGTGGATGTAGTGGTTTAGGTCCATAAACTGCAGCAATAGCTATTGTATCTCCAAACCTAAACATGGCGGAACCATCAGCATTTTTGACAACTCCAATTTTAGCTTCCATTTCCCTTATATCTTCAAATCCTCTTCCATCAGGTCTTTTTTTGTATGACATTTTATTTTCCT
This sequence comes from Candidatus Woesearchaeota archaeon, assembly GCA_964477565.1. GTDB lineage: Archaea > Nanobdellota > Nanobdellia > Pacearchaeales > GW2011-AR1 > CAYZDX01. The sequence continues at coordinate 7,197 of CAYZDX010000024.1, forward strand.
CCTTGTTTTTCAAACCACTCTTTAACTTTGTCTGTTAAACCCTCAATATAACTTTTACTTACAACAAAATTTATAGCATCTTTAGCTAAGAGTTCATTTTTTATATCTTCTCCAAAGATCCATATCTCACCATTTTGGCCAACAGTAATGTCGCAGTTAGTTTCTTTTTTTATTAAATTTATCATGCTGCCACCCCTTCCAATAACTCTTGGAACTTTATTTGAATTAACATGGATTATCAAACCCTTATCAAGTTTTCCTAAACCTCTTCCTTTCACACTTAAATCAACCCCTTTTCTCTTTACTCCAACCACTTTACAACAAACAACATCTCCCACATCAAAATATTCTGTTAAATCGCCTGTTACATATTTGGGAACTTCTTGAAGTGGAATAAAAGAAGTATAGGGAGCATTTATATCAACAATCCATCCATTAAAAGTTACATCAACAATCTTGCCAATAACAATATTCCCAACTCTTGGCATATAAATTCCAGATAAAGGAATAACCCTAACTAACCTGTCACTTATGTCGGCTAAACCATATCTCGTAGCGAGAATCTCCTCATTTTCCCTTCTTGTTCCTTCCCCAGGAAGCCAATTCTTTCCCTCTACAATCTTTTCTCCAGGAATAACTATTTTTCTTTTATTTTTTTCTTCTATTTTTTCTTTCTTTTCAAGAGCCATTTTTAAATTTACTCTTCTTTTATTTCTTCAACAATACAAGAACCGTGTGTAATAGCATTTAATTTATCATAAAATTCCATTTGTATTCCAGAAGGGATATTGAGTATGACTTGAAGGTCGCCATTATTTAACCATTCTTCTTTTTCAGAATATTCTTTTAACAAACCATAAACTTTTCCTGTATGAACTGCTGGAACAATAATTTTTAATTTTTTAGTTTCTAATTTTATTGGAATAATTTGCCTTAATTTTTCTACAACCTTACCAACCTGCTGCTCAATTGGTTTATTATCTATATTTATTCCTGCCTGCTCTATTGCCTCCTTTATTCTCATTTCTGAAATTGGTGTTCCGGTTGTGGAATCTATGGAATTTTTAGAAAGGAAATCTATCATTTGTTTTAGTTTGTTTTCTCTTTCTTTGTTACGATATTCTGTTGGTAAAACAATTTCTCCTTCTTTAACGATTTTCGACGCTATTTCTTTAACATCAGAAGTTCCAAAAGCATTTTCAAGTTCTTCTCTTGAAACCTTAAGCCCTTTTTTATAATCAGAAAAAATTTCATCTATAGCTAAAACTTCCTCTATAATCCCCTGTCCTTTTTTAAAATCTAGGGCTTTATCAGCATCAACAAGAATCTGATATTCTTTTCCCTTAACTTTTAATCTTGCTTCTACATTGACCATTCTAATCTCATAAATATTTTCTTAATCCTCTCTCGTCTACTCTTTTTAATTTTTTATCTTTTGTATTTATAAAAACGCACTCAAATCTTGATAAATTAAAATTCTTGCCTAAAATCTTTTTGAATATTTTTAAACCAAGTTTTATAGCATCTTCAATACTGAAATTATCATTATATTTCTCTCTTAAGATTTCTTTAATTCTCTCTTCATTTTCTCCAATTGCAGTAGCTTTATATTCAAAATAATTTCCTGTAATATCTGAAACATAGAGTTTGCCCTCATTCTTAGTTATTCCTGCTATCATTATCGCTACACCAAAAGGCCTTATTCCTCCATATTGTGTTGAGAGCTGTTTTTGATTTGAAATATCTTTAATTATTGATTCTGTATCTACTGGAGTATCATAAGTTACCCTATGTTGTTGGGCTATTAATTGCGCTCTATCTATAAGGACTCTTGCATCTGATAATATTCCTGCTGCAGAAGCAATGATATGCTCATCAATCTCATAGATTTTGCTAGAAGATTCTTCAACAATCAACTTATCTTTTATTCTTCTATCTGCTATTATCACTACCCCATCTTTACATTTAAATCCAATACTTGAACTTCCAAGCTTAACTGTTTTTTCTGCATACTCTACCTGTAAAAGATGTCCATCTGGAGAAAACATAGTTGCGGTTCTATCATAGCCCATTACTTGATTTTGCATTTCCATTGGAATTTCTACCATATTAAAAATCCTCCTTTTCAAGATTTAAATTTTATCATTTTAAAAAGAGCTAATAAAAAGCACTTTTTCTTTCTTAGTCAAAAAAATAAGAAAAAGGGGTTTTTAAATTTTTAGTTTTTAAGTTTTAGGGATTTTTATTTTTTCACTAACATAATCTTTAAATACTAAAATAAACAAATAAAAATACCCTCGGTAGCTCAGTGGTAGAGCGTCCGGCTGTAGATTTATCTAGGGTGGATTGAAAGCAGAAGCTGAAAATGAAACCTGAATAGCCGAATGCTGAAACCGGAAGATCGGCGGTTCGAGTCCGCCCCGAGGGATATTTATAATAAATTCTCGAGAAGATAGTGTTTAAATTTTAAAAGAAAATAAATACACCAAGAATAATTAAAATTATGATAATTAAAATAAAGAAGATTAATTTCCTTTTTCTCTCTTTCTTTTTTCTTTCTTCTGCTTTTTTATATCCCTCCTCGAT
>CAYZDX010000025.1:0-9396 GCA_964477565.1 Candidatus Woesearchaeota archaeon
TAAAAAATTTACTGTTTATATTTAATTGGGATTATTATTTAATTCTCTCAATAAGTTTGGAAAGTTATCAATAACAACTCCTAAAGAATTATCTCCTAAACCAACATGGGTTGCAAGATAACAATCTTTCTCGCAGGAATAACATTTTTCTCCAGGAGAATTACATTCAGAAAGTTTCGGGGGATGTAAAGATAAGCCCACAGCAAAGATTATTTTTTTGATTCTCTCTCTTTCTTTAAGAACATCTGTTTCTTTTGGTTGCAAAACTCTCGGTTTAATTTTCTTTACTTTGAATTTTCCTTTTTCTGGAAAACCTAAGAAATATCCGCAAGAGTATATGATTTCTTCTTTTCCCTTAGAGATTATTCTTCTTGAACCTTCATGATAAGTTCCAAGATACTGACCATCTAAAGGAAAAAGAGACCCTGCACCCAACCACCTTCCATCACTAGTTTCCATAACTTCAAATTCATCTATATTTCTTAATATCTCTTCTCCAACATACTCATCAAAAATTTCTTCTAAACTATTAAAAACAGCACCCTGAATATTATTAAACCACCTCCATAAAACAACATATTTTCCAATTTCATCAGAGAAATCTATAGCAACATCTTTATTTGTTAAAAGCAGTTCTCCACAATAATTTAATTCTACAGCTCTTCTTCTTTTTTCTTCTAAATCTTTTTTCCAAAGTTCTTTATAACGTGGATTAGAAACAATTTCTATTGCCCTTTCAAGAGGTATTGGGAACATCACCCCCCTAAAACACCAACCAGACAAACCCCTATCAGTTTCATATATCCCTGGAATTGCATTTATCCCGTCGTATTCTGTACAAGCTAAAACTAATCTATCTCTTTGTTCATGTCTCCCGATTCTTGGGTCTTCTATACCCCACCCCTCCACCCTATCATTTTTTTGAAGATTATAAGGATTATTCGGAGGAATAAAAAGAGAGGGATTTTCTATTTTTTCAAAAGGGAATTGAGAAGTCCCTCTGTAAATGTAAGAACACTTTTGATTCCCCCTTGACTCTATAGCTCTAAAAACAAAAGTGAGAGAAGAAGAAAGTTTTGTTTGTTCTTGAAAACAATCAGGATTGCAAAAATAAAGAGGATTTTCAGAAGAATATCTTAATTTTAATTTTCTCCTACCTCTTCTACCACTATCTGGCGGCTCAGCTGGATCTCCCATTTTTTTATAATTCTTAAAGAATATAAAAACCTTACTCTTTTTGATTATTTTACTCTCCACCTACTTTTCTTACCACAATTTTCGCACTCAACTACTTTTATTCCATTTTTTATTTTTACAACTTTTAATCTAGGTGAGAAACAGAATTTACAAAATTCTTTCCTTAACTTGCCAAGTTTGATGTTATAATGCATAGCTAATCTTTTAATCTTCTTTATCTCTTCTGGCTTTTTCTCCTTTATTTTTTTAAAAAACTCTCTAATTTTTTCTTCTGCTTGTTTTTTGCTTAGTTTAGTTTTCATATTTATAAGAATATAATCATCTTTAATAGATTTTTGATTTAATAATTAGATAGAAAATATGCTGTTAATTCAAGAAATATAGGATATGTAAGAGTAAGTGATTTTTTATAAAATTTGAAGGGGCAATATATCTTAGGTTGAGTTGAGTGGTTAGTTATTGGGGAGGTGGAACAATAAACTTTAAAAACTCTTCCAACAAGAAAATTATGAAGACAGCCATAATAGCCAGGAAACACCTGTTCCCATTCCGAACACAGAAGTTAAGCTGGCTATGTTTATGCTTGTACTTTCCGAGAGGAAGGGAAGGCATAAAGCTGTCTTCTTCTTATTTTTATTATGGTGAAATTTTTAAACTCCTAACTGAATTAAATATAAAGGGGAAAGTTAAAATGAAAGCCAAGGTTTCTTTAATAAAAGGGGGATCTCGTTATAATAATGTTTTATCTTCCTTAAATTTAATTAAAAAAGAAATAAAGGAAAAAATTAAAGACAAAAAGGAAATTATAATTAAACCAAATTGCGTTTCAGATTCTGTTCAACTTGCCTCCACCCATGTTGATTCAATTAAGGCGGTTTTAGATTTTTTAAAACCATACAACAAAAAAATCATAATTGCAGAAGGTTCTGCTTATTCTACAATTAGGGCTTTCAAAAATTTCAATTACTATTCTTTAAAAAAAGAGTATAATGTTAATTTTTTTGATTTGAATAGAGACAATTTCGAGGAAGTAGAGATTTATGATAGAAATATGAAAAAAATTAAAGTTGGTATAGCGAAAAAGATGTTGAATGCTGAATGTATTATTTCAGTAACACCACTAAAAACCCACGATTCAGTTATAGCTACACTAAGCATAAAAAATGTCATTGTTGGCAGTTTAATAAAAAGAACTCTCTTTCCATATCGTTTGCCCTTCGCAAATCTCAGAAAAATTGTGAATAGGCTTACAGAAACAAGAAATGATAAGATTAAGGTACACCAAGGCCCGAGAGTTATGAATAAAAATCTTTTTATGTTGTATAAAATAATAAAACCAAATATCTCAATAATAGATGCTTTTGAAGCAATGGAGGGTAATGGTCCTGTAGATGGAAAACCTGTTAAAATGAAACTTTCCCTGTCAAGTATAAATCCTCTTGCTGCAGATATTGTTGGCTTAAAACTCATGGGTTTAAATCCAGAAAATGTTGGCTACATCTACTATTGCATGGAATATGAAAATTTAAAATCAGAAAACATAAAAATTATTGGGAATACAACAATAGAAAAAGAAAAAAGAAAATTTAAAATGCATGAAAGTTTTAAAGAGCAATTAGATTGGAGAGAAAAAAACAATGTTTGAGATAATTAATAAACATTATATAGTATATAGAAAATTACTCTGAAAAGTGTTGATTTAGCATCAAATCTTAATTTTCTACTTTCCTCCAACATTTGTTAATACAACACAGCACTAAAAACACAAAATTTATAAATTATTTTTCTTTTTTAAATCAAAGGCAGGAGGAATCAGTTTTAACAGGATGACACTTTGGTGTCTACTGTACGCTGACTTTTGCTGCCTTTAATTCTCTTTATACTAACAAGTTCCAACGATAAATGAGTTAAGAGAGATTTGGAAATAAAGAAATATAAAAATCGGCATATTACTTCTTTATCTGTTTTGATCTTATATTGAGTAGATGCTTGCTTATTTTAGGGATTGCAGTAACAATCGCAATTTTAAAAAAAATCAGATGAAACCAATAAATTTAAAAATAAACAAAAGTAAAGAGTTTAGAAAAGAGGAAAAAATGAGAAAATGTGTTTATTGCGGTAAAGAATTAGAAGAAGATACTATAATAGAAGTTTGCCATGAGTGTGGGGCGGGAGTTTGGGGAGAAAAAATGTTTCAGGCAATTATAGATAATATGAGTAAGGCAAAAGAGAAAGGAGATTTAAATCAGGGATGTGTTTTTGAAAATTCTGAGAGTGAAAGAGCTGATAGATTTATCTAAAAATATAAATACCCTTAAAACTAATTCTTAAATAATCTAAAAACTAATTTAAAACAAAGATTTTTAAAGAGAAAAATAGAGGGTATAAAATGGTAGAAAAAGGAAAAATTGTAGTTTCAGGATTTAAGCTAGACAGAGCTGAAAAAGCTATAATTAATAACCTAATTAGAAGTTGGAAAGAAAAAATAGAAAGAAGAATTAAATTTAAAGAAATAAAAATAAATATAAAAAAAGTAAAGAAAGGAAAAAATTTTATGCATGAGATTTCAGGAAACATGTTATGTGAAGGTTTAAAAAAGAAAAAATTTAATACAAAAGTATCTGATTACAACCTATTTTCTGCAATTGCAGAAGTTTTTGAAAAATTATTAAATGAAGCGTTACATAAGAAAAAATAAAATGGGAATAAGTGAACTTTTTAAAGAATTAAAAGAAGGAGACAAAGTAGCTATAACTATAAATAAATCTTTTCCAAACAACATACCAAAAAGGATACATGGAAGAACAGGGGTTATAAAAGGGAAGAGAGGAAAAGCTTATATAGTAAATTTAAAAGAAAATAATAAGGAAAAAACATTTATAATTAAACCAGAACACTTAAAAAAGTTAAAATGAAAATAGACTTAAAACCATTAAGTTTAGCAGAAGTTGATGAGATAGTTATATCTGAAGAAAATAGCGATCTAAAAGGTTTTATTAAGAAATTTTTGAAAATAGACAAGAAAAAAGCTGAAGAACTGCGAAAAGAATTGGAGGGGCTTGATATGTTAAAACTTAAAGAAGAACATATAGTTAAGATAATCGATTTTTTGCCAGAAGACGTTGAAGATATAAACAAAATTTTTACAGATGTATCTCTAAATGAAGATGAAACTAAAAAAATCATTGAAATTGTTGCAAGATATAGGTAAAGAAAATGGAAAAAGAAGAATATGCAATAATCCTAGACTACCTACCTTATGGTTATCCTTTGGAAGGAAAACGAATGCCTTTAGCCCAGGCTATAGGAGAGAAAAATCTAACTCTGCTTGAACTTGTACCACGAAAGGGAATTTCTCTTGAAATTGGAGAAAGGGTCTATATTGGTCCAGGAAAAAGAGATAAAATATATTTTATTGCTGGAAAACTAAGAGGAGAAAAATTAACAGAACAAGCAAAAACACAACTAAAGGAATATTTAAAAAGGATAATTGATGAGAGAGAAAAAGAATTTGTGGATTTTTTTAATAAAGCAGAGGCAATAAACACAAGAGTACACCAACTTGAACTCTTGCCAGGATTTGGAAAAAAACATACTGCAGAAATTTTGAAGGCAAGGGAAGAAAAAGAATTTGAGAGTTTTGAAGATATAAGGAAAAGGATTCCAAGTTTGCCTGATCCGAAAAAAGCTATAGAAAAAAGAATAGAACAAGAACTTGAAGGGGGAGAAAGATATCATTTTTTTGTGAAGTAAAATGGAAAAGCAACAAACAAAAGAAAGAACAGAAGAAACCTTAATTAGAATTCTCTCAACAGATATCCCAGGGGAAAAAAGTATTTATTCGGGATTAACAAAAATAAAAGGGATCTCTTGGACATTTTCACATGCTATATGTAATGTTTTGGGAATAGACAAAGAAAAAAAGATTAAAGAGTTAAGTCAAGAAGATATAAAAAAAATAGAAGAATTCATAAAAAATCCAAAGTTGCCCTCTTTTATTTTAAACAGAAGGAAAGACAGGGAAACAGGAGAAGACAAACACTTTACTATAACTGATTTAGAATTAAGAAAAGAATTTGATATCAAACGATTGAGAAAAATTAAAAGTTATAAAGGAATAAGGCACTTGTTGGGGCAACCAGTTAGAGGGCAAAGAACCAAAGCCCATTTTAGAAAAAGTAAAGCTGTTGGAGTAAAAAAGAAAAAGAAATAAAATGGCGTGGATAAGAAAAAAGAAAAGATACAACAAACCAAGGAATATTTACGATAAAGTAAGAATAGAAGAAGAAAATAAACTTATCAAAGAGTATGGCTTAAAAAATAAAAGAGAAATATGGAAGGCAGAATTTGCAATTGAAAAAATAAGAAATCAAGCAAAAAAACTTATTACTGCAGAACCTGAGGAGCAAAAGAAATTATTTGATAAGTTAAATAAGTTGGGATTTAAAGTGGAAAAAATTGCAGATATACTAGCTTTAAATAAAGAAGACTGGTTAAAAAGAAGGTTACAAACAATAGTCCATAAAAAGTTCGCGAATACCCCAAAACAAGCCAGGCAATGGATTGTTCATAAGCATGTAAAAATAAATGGAAAGGCGGTTAATGTTCCAAGTTATATTGTTAAAGTAGATGAAGAAGATAAAATATCTGTTGATAATAAATTATTGAAAAAAGGAGAATAAAATGTCTAAAGAAAAATCTGAAAGAGAAGGAATAGCATATATATTTACTTCATTTAATAATACGATTGTACATATAACAGATTTATCAGGAAGAACCATCTCGAGAGTTTCGGGAGGTATGGTAACAAAACATAATAGATTAAAAGCAAATCCAACAATTGCTATGTTCGTGGCTAAGAGGGCTGCAGAACAGGCAAAAGATGCTGGAATAACCAGGCTTTATGTTAGGATAAGAGCAAAAACAGGAAGTCAGGCTCCAGGCCCAGGAGCTCATGCAGCAGTTAAATCCTTAGGGAAAGAAGGTTTTAAAATATTGAGTATATCTGATGTAACAAGAATACCAAGAGGAGGGCCAAAACCAAAAGGTGGAAAGAGGGGCAGAAGGGTTTAAAAATGAAAAAAATTTAAGAAAAAAATGGAAGTTTTAGAAAATACAAAGGAAAAATTTGTTTTTAAGGAAAAATTTGGGTATAGTTTAGCTAATGCTATAAGAAGAAGCTCCTTTGAAATTCCTGTCCTCGCTATAGATGAAGTTGAGTTTTATAAAAATGATTCTGTATTATTTGATGAAGTTCTTGCTTTAAGGCTTGGTTTAATTCCATTAGAAACCCCAGATGACATGAATCTTCCAGAGGAATGTAGCTGTAAAGGAAAAGGTTGTTCAAAATGCATGGTTCAATTAAAATTAAGTGTAAAAGGTCCTGCAACAGTTTATGCAGAAAATTTAGAAGGAAAGGCGAAGGTAATTTATCCAAAAATTCCAATTGTGAAATTACGGGAAGGCCAAGAATTAGAATTTGTAGCTACTGCAAGATTGGGCAAGGCAATAAATCACGCGAAATACTCTCCTGGACTTGTTTATTATAAAAAAGTGCCTAAGATAAAAGAGATTAAGAATAAAGAGGAAATAAAAAATGCTATAGAAGTCGGAGAGGAGGAATTTAAAAAATTGAAAGAAGGCAAGGAGGGGAGCGATGATTATATTGGGGAAATAGTTGGAAATAATGGAAGTTATTTAAAAATTGAAGAAGGAGAAGAAATAATATTTAGTATAGAATCTTGGGGGCAAATAGAAGCCAAAAAAATATTCGAAAAGGCAATAGAAGCATTGAAAAAAAATTTAAAACAAATTAAGTAAAATTTTAAAAACAGTGGGGCATTCCTGCTTTTATGCGGGGATGCCGGAGTGGACAAACGGACATGGCTAAGGACCATGTGGCTTAGTGCCTACGAAGGTTCGAATCCTTCTCCCCGCACTAATCCAATTAATATACTAAAAGAATATTTTTAGAATAATATTTTGGAAATAGGAGATTAAAATGAAAAGTAAAACTAAGATAGAAAAACAAACAAAAATAAAAAGGAATCCTGAATTAATTAAAACTATAATAAAAGCTAAGAAAAAGGAAAAATGGATGCCAATTGCAGAATTATTAAGTGGGCCAACAAGAAAAAGGATTAATGTCAATTTAGATAAAATAGAAAAAGAATCTAAAGAAGGAGACACAATTGTTGTTCCAGGAAAAGTGTTATCTAAAGGCAATATAACAAAAAAATTAAAAATTGTAGCTTTATCATTTTCAAAAGCTTCTGAAGAAAAATTGAAAAAAAGCAATTGTGAAATTGTAAGCGTAGAAGAAGAAATAGAAAAAAATCCAGAAGCAAAAGGAGTTAAAATAATAAAATGAATGAAATAATAATTGATGGGGAAAATGCAGTACTTGGAAGGTTAGCAGGTTACGCTGCCAAACAAGCATTAGATGGTAAGAAAATAGAAATAGTAAACTCAGAGAAAGTTATAATTACTGGAAAAAAGGAAGATATTTTAGAAGAATATAGAAAGAAAAGGGAGATTGGAGGTAGTGGATTGAAGGGGCCTTTTTTTCCTTCAACTCCTGAAAAAATTTTAAAAAGAACAATTAGGGGAATGTTGCCATATAAAAAAGGAAGAGGAAGAGAGGCATTTAAAAGGATTAAGTGTTATATTGGAATTCCAAAAGAATTTGAAGGTAAAAAAATGATTAAATCTATAAGGGGGAAAAGAGGTTTAAGTTTAAAGGAGCTATCAGATTTACTAAGAGGAAAATGAAAGAAAAAATAGTTGCGTCTGGAAAAAGAAAGAGAAGCAAAGCGAGAGCTGTAATTTACAAGGGAATAGGAAATATAACTGTAAATAAAATATCATATAAATTTCTTCCTGAAATTCATAGGTTAATAATAGAAGAGCCATTAAGAATAGCAAAAGAAGTTTTAGGAAATCTAAATTACAACATAGAAGCTAGCTGGAACGGTGGAGGTGTAGAAGCAGGAATTGAAGCTTGCAGGTTGGCGATTGCAAGAGCATTAATAAAAGCTACAAAATCCAAAAAATTAGAGCAAGCATTTAGAAAGTATGATAGAAGTCTTGTAGTCGCGGATACAAGAATTAAAGAAGCTTACAAGCCAAACGATTCTAAAGCAAGAGCAAAAAGACAAAAAAGTTATAGATAAAAATGTATTGAGGGGATTAATAATTCTCTTCTTTGTTTTTTATTTGCTAAATCATTAAGGGGTTGTTTTCTATAGAGCCAATGAGCAATCTCATCTGCAATATTAACAATTCTCAATTTTTCATCTAAGGAAGGACCACAAGAAACTTCAACACATTCTTTGTCAATGTCTAAAACATTAGAAACAATATCCCTACAATAAACAAGAGTTCTATGTTGATGTTCTCCATCTATATAAATGTCAAGGATTTTTTCATCTTCCTGCTCTAGTATTTCAGGAGATATTAAACTAGCTACAATTGCTCCAACTTCTTTATAACTTTCTCTCTCCCTGAATAATTTTCTATCTGAAGAAGAATAAAGAAGAAAAGAATAACTTCTTCTTCCAAGCCTTCTCATTAAATTCTTGTGGTTTCTTCTTGATTTTTTGAAACTTCTTTCTTCAATATCAGAATCAAAAGTAGAAAAAACAGCTACAAATATTTCTGGAAATCTTCCATGATTTGATTCATCAATACCTACATACACTTTACCTCTTTTTTTCTTCTAACTTATTTTGAACTTTATTGAATAGGGTAGGGGAGATTATTGGTTCGTGTTCGCCGTCAATTATTTGCCCTGAAAATTTTACTTTTCCTATATATGTGAAATTTTTTAAAATTTTTTTTATTCCATTTACTGAAAAATTATATTTTTTTGCAAGCTTATTTAGACTCATATTGTTATATAGAAAATCATTAAAAATTTCTTTAACAATTAATTTTTTCTCTTCATCTGGAATGAGTTTCTTATTCTCTATTTTATACCCAAAAGGAGCCCTTGAAACAATTTTTCCCTCTTCAAATTTTTTTTTCATTCCTTCAATATTTTTATTTTTTCTCTTAATTCTAAAAGTTTCTAACAATCTCCAATCTATTTTTTCAGAAAGGTATTTTTCGAGATTATCTTCTGGAACAAATTTAGAACAAACAGAACATAAAAAAATTTCTTTTCCATTAATAATCTTTTTATTTGCTATTCTATAGCCA
>CAYZDX010000026.1:0-8614 GCA_964477565.1 Candidatus Woesearchaeota archaeon
TTCAATATTGCAATAATCACTATATCTTGGTTTTTCATAAAAAAGTTTAGTTCCATAAATTGCAAAAAATAAAAATACCATGGCAATTGTAACGCCGAGAAGAATATCTTTTGTTTTCATTTTAATTTCCTTAATTTTGGTCCTTCAGGAGTATCATCTACTTGCCAACCTTTTTCTTTTATTTTCTCCCTTAATTTATCTGCCTCTTCCCATTTTTTCTCTTTCCTCAACTTTTCTCTTTCTTCTACTAATTTTTTGATTTCTTTTGGAACTTTAATTTCTTCTTTTTTCAATAGGTCTAAACCAAATACTTTATCCATCTCTTTTATTGTTCTGTATTTTCCTTCAGCTTTTTTATCTCTTACTAATTCCCATAATATGGAGAGGGCGAGGGGCATGTCTAAATCATCATTTATAGCTTTTTCAAATTTTTCAAGATACTTCTTGTTTATTTTGCTATCTTCTTTTATTTCAGCTATAATATTTTTTAGCCGTTCATAAGAATTTTGAGCATTTTTTAAGCTTTCAAGAGAAAATTCAAGAGGCTTCCTATAATGTGCAGTTAAACAGAAATATCTATAAGCTAAAGGATTAAAATCTTTTTTCTCAAGTTCACTAATAGTGTATAGGCCACCTTTACTTTTGCTAACTTTATCTCCTTTAAAAGTTAAAAAAGCTCCATGAAGCCAGTATCTTACCCAAGGTTTTTTTTCAAAAGCTGCCTCGCTTTGAGCAATTTCATTTTGATGATGTATTTGTATGTGGTCCTGTCCTCCTGTATGAATATCAAACTGCTTTCCTAAATACTTTGAAGACATAGCAGAACATTCAATATGCCAACCAGGAAAACCAATTGGCCAGTCAGCTCCAAATTCTTTTGGGTTCCATTCTTGTTGCCTTACTCCAGGAGGATTAGAAAATTTCCATAAAGCAAAATCTGTTTTATTTTTCTTTTCTCCAAAACTTACTCTTGCTCCTGCTTTTAAATTTTCAATTTTTATTTGAGCGAATTTTCCATAATCTTTAAACTTGCTTGTATCAAAATAAATTCCATCAGAGGTTTTGTAAGTATACCCTTTTTTTTCTAATATTTTTATAAGTTCAATTTGTTCTTTTATATGTTCTGTAGCTTTACACCAAATATTTGGCTCAATTATATTTAATTTTTTAAAATCTTCTCTGAAAATTTTCCAGTAAAAATTAGCAATTTCCTCTGCCTTTTTTCTCTCTCTTTTTGCTGCTTTTTCTATTTTGTCTTCACCAGTATCAGCATCACTTGTTAAATGACCAACATCAGTTACATTCATCACATGCTTTACTTTATAACCATCATACAATAAAACTCTCTTTAATATGTCAGAAAAAATATAAGTTCTTAAATTGCCAATATGCTGATACCAATAAACAGTTGGCCCGCAAGAATACATCCCAACCTTTCTATCGTGAAGAGGTTTAAAAATTTCTTTCTTTCTGGTTAGGGTGTTGTAGAGTTTTAGTTTGCTTTTCATTTTTTTAATCCCTCCAATTTCTCAACAACTTTTTCGTCACAATTGTTCTTTCCTAATTCATGATTGCCTGGCATTTGTTTAGGAAGTTGTGGGCCATGATAATCACTACCACTAGTTAAAATTAGTTTATATTTTTTTGCCAATTTCTTAATTCTTTTTATATGCTTCCTTTTTCTCCAAGGGCTTCTATCTCCATTATTTATTTCTATTCCTTTTAATCCTGCCCTTACATACCTCTTAAAATTCTTTTCTTTTAATACATCTTCCTCAATCCAAGGATGTGCCAAAACAGGAACCCCTCCCACTTTTTTTATCAATTTTATAGCTTTGATAATTGAAATTTCTTTTATCTTTCTTTTCTTTACTCCTTCTTTTTTTAATTTTTTGGTGATATCTAACATTTTGCCATAACCTTTTTTGTGGAGTAGGTAAAGTGGATAGAATTCATTTATATTATTTTTAGATTTAGGAAATTTTTCTTGAATTTCTTTAAAACCGATATTATAACCTGCTTTTTGTAATTCACTACACCAACCTTTTACTCTCTCCTGAACTCTTTTTCTTTTTATTTTTAATATTTTGTTCAATTCTTTATTCTTAATGTCAATAAAATAACCTAAAACTTCTCCTTTATCTGCCCTAATCTCAACTCCTGGAATAATTCTAACTCCCACTTTTTTCCCCTCATTTATTGCTTCTTTAACCCCCTTAACTGAATCATGGTCAGTTAAAGCCAAATTTTTAATCCCTCTTTTTTTAGCTAATCTAACCAAATTTTTAGGAGAAATCTGTCCGTCAGAGTAATAGCTATGGGTATGTAAATCAGTATTTTTCATACCAACACAAGGAAAAAGGGATATAAAAATCTAACTTAATTAGCAGATATTTTAATTTTTGCATTTTTTAATTTTCTATACTTTTGTTTTTTTAATTTGAATTAGAAAATAATTTAAACCTTCTATATTTTTTATTAATAACTTAAAAAAGAGAAAAATGATGAATATTTTTTTATTTTTGGCAGGAGTTTTTATATTCACTTTTTTAGTTGGGAAATTTTTAGAGAGATTTAGAGTTCCTTGGATTTTTGCTTCCCTTCTTTTGGGTATAGTTCTTTCAGCTTACAATCCTTTCATTAATATAACCTCCTCTTCGACTTTTGAATTTCTTGCTGAACTTGGTATGTATTTCTTGCTTTTTATAATTGGTTTTGAATTGGATTTGACAGAGCTGAAAAAACAGGAAAAATTTATTTTCAAATCAACTTTTTTCATAATCTTTTTTGAAGCTTTTTTTGGAACTTTATTAATTCATTTTGTGTTTTCTTATTCCCTTTTGTTATCTTTCATAGTTTCCTTGTCTTTTGCTACAGTTGGAGAAGCGATTCTTATCCCAATTTTAGATGAGTTTAAGTTAGTTAATAAAAAATTAGGTCAGAGCATAATTGGAATAGGAACTTTGGATGATTTGATTGAGGTTCTTGTTTTAATTTTTCTGGCTTTATTTATAGAAGCTAAAACAAGCGTATTGGGCTCTAATATTCCTTTTGTTTTATCTTCTCTTTTTCTTTTATTTTTCTTGGCTTTTGGTTTAACTAAACTAAAAAAAGAAAGAGCAAGATTTAATTTCTTGAAAATTGAAACTTTGTTTCTTTTTATTATTTTTATTTTCTTTTTGTTTTTAGGTATTGGAAAATATGCACATGCAACAGCAATCGCAGCTCTAATCTCAGGAATCGCACTAAAAACCTTTATTCCGAATAAAAGGTTAAATTTTTTGGAAAATGAAGTTAAGACGATGTGTTATGGTCTTTTTGCTCCGATTTTCTTTTTATGGGTTGGTTTATCAACAAACTTTTCCTATATCTTTTCCCATCCTCTGCTTGTTTTATTGATAATTTTTGTTTCAAGTTCTGCTAAAATCCTGGGAAGTTTTATAGTTGGGAAGAAAGAACTCGGAGAGAAAGAATCTATTTTACTTGGAATTGGCTTGTGTGTCAGATTTAGTACTAGCATGGTAATAGTGAAAATTTTGTTAGATAATGGTTTTATAGACCAAGGACTTTATTCTATAATTATTGCATCAAGTATGCTTTTTGTTCTTGTAATCCCTATCTTATTTTCAAAATTGCTTTTTAAATTTGGAATTATTAAAAAAAATGACAGCTAAAATATTTCAGGGATTAACTAGCGAAGAGGCAAAAAAAAGATTGGAGAAATATGGGAAAAATAAGATAAAAAGATTTAAGAAAATAAGTGCTATAAAAATCTTTTTGTCGCAATTTACTTCCCCTTTAATAATAATTTTAATTGTTGCAGCTTTGTTGTCATGGTTAATTGGATTTTTTCCAGGACAAGAATCAAATGTGATAGATACTGTGTTAATTTTAAGCATAGTCTTTATTTCGGGAATAGCAGGATTTTTTCAGGAATATAAATCAGAAAAAACAATAGAAATGTTACAAGAAATGTCTGTTCCTACTACAAGAGTTATAAGAGAAGGCAAAGAAATTGAAATAAGTGTTGAAGATGTTGTTCCAGGAGATTTGGTTTTGTTGGAAGCTGGGGATGTAATACCTGCAGATGCAAAACTTGTCGAATGTTTTGATTTGAGAGTTGACGAATCTATTTTAACAGGAGAATCAAGAGAGGTCAATAAAAAAATTTCTGATATGGTTTTCATGAACACTTTTGTTAGGGCTGGGAATGGTAAGGCAATTGTAGAAAAAATCGGAATGCAGACAAAACTTGGAGAAATAGCTGAAAAATTACAAACAATTAAAGAAGAAAAAACACCATTTCAAAAAGAGATTTCTAAATTTAGTAAAAAAGTTTCATGGGCAATAATTATTTTAATTTTTATTATAGTTTTAGTTAGCTCCTTCAAATATTCTTTTTATTTATCCTTTCTTCTTGCAGTTTCTCTTGCAGTTGCTGCAATTCCAGAGGGTTTGCCAGCAGTAATAATCCTCACTTTAAGCATATCTGCAAAATCTATATTAAAGAAAAATGCATTGATAAGAAAATTAAATGTTATAGAATCTCTTGGAAGTGTAGATGTAATTTGTACAGACAAGACTGGAACAATAACTAAAAATGAAATGGAAGTAACAAAATTATTTTTTGATAATGGGGTTTTAGAGATTTCAGATATTGATAAAGAAAAATTAAAACAGATTTTAATATGCGGGGCATTGTGCAATAATTCTTCTGTTGGTTATGATAAAGAAGGGAATAAAAAGTATCTTGGAGACCAAACAGAAGTAGCTTTGAGGAAATTATCAGAAAAATTTGGCATTGTAAAAGAGAAGCTTGAAGCTTTTAGGAGGATTGGAGAGGTAGGCTTTACTTCAAAAAGAAAAATGATGAGTGTTATTTATGAGCATAAAAATAAAAGGTTTGTTTATTCAAAAGGTGCCCCAGAAATATTAATTCAGAAATGTAGCAGGATTTATGAAGGTAATAGAATTAGAAAAATAAAGAAAAGTGATATTGAAAAGATTTTAAAACAAAACGAGAAATTTGCTTCAGAAGCTTTAAGAGTTTTAGGATTTGCTTTCAAAGAAATTCATGATAAAGGAAGCTTGGGGGAGGGGGAGGGTTTGGAGGAGAATTTGGTTTGGTTGGGGTTGGCAGCTATGATAGATCCTCCAAGAGAGGAAGTTAAAGATGCTTTAGAAAAATGTAAAAGTGCGGGAATAAGGGTTATTATGTTAACTGGAGATAATCCTTTAACTGCCAAATCAATTGCAGAACAAGTTGGTTTAGAAAGTAAAGGTTTTCTTGAAGGAAAAGATTTAGATAAAATGACTGATGAAGATTTAGAAAAAAAATTAAAAGAAGGAGTAAATATCTTTGCTAGAATTTCTCCATTTCATAAATTAAAAATTTTAGAAATTTTAAAAAAAGAATACCGAGTTGCTATGACTGGCGATGGAGTTAACGATTCTTTAGCATTAAAAAAAGCTGATGTTGGAATTGCTATGGGTATAAGGGGGACAGATGTGGCTAAAGAGGCAAGTGATATTGTGTTATTAGATGATAATTTTGCTACGATTGTAGAAACAATAAAAGAAGGAAGAAAAATCTTCGATAATATCCAGAAGTTTATTAATTATCTTTTTGTCTGCAATTTTGCAGAAGTTGCAGTTATTTTTTTCGCTACTTTATTTTTAACATTAAAAGAACCTTTGCTTTTTCCAGCACATTTGTTATGGATAAATCTTCTTACTGATGGCCTTCCTGCTTTGGCTCTTGGAGCAGATCCTCCGAGAGAGGATATACTTAGAAATCCTCCAAGAAAGAAGGACAAAGGAATAATTGATAAGAGATTATCCTGGTTAATAATTCTCATTGGAATAGAAAATACAATAATGCTATTTGGTTTATTTTTTCTGACTTTACCTTTTGGTATGGGGGTGGCGAGAACAACCCTTTTTACAGGATTTATATTTTATGAGTTTGTTAGGATAGCAAGCATAAGAACACAAGAAAAATTAGATTGGTTATCTAATAAATTTCTTTTGTTAACTCTTGCTTTATCTTTGATTTTGCAGTTTATTATTGTTTATTCTCCATTAAATCAATTTTTTAAAATTGTTCCTTTAAACCTTTATTCCATTACTATTATTTTAATTGGAACTTCTATTTCTTATTTTGTTTCAGTTTTCACAACAAAATTGGTTATGAGATATATAAGGGAATGAATTTAGAGGATTTATTTAATATAAGTAAAAAATTTTAAAACCGAAAGATTTATAAATGAATACACATTCATTATACTATAAAGAATACATATTCAAAATTATTAAAATAAAATGCCTTTTAAGGCAGGAGGTAAATAAAAATGCCAAGAGGAGATGGAACAGGTCCTGCTGGATTGGGACCAATGACTGGTCGAGCTGCTGGCTACTGTGCAGGCTATCCTGTACCAGGATTTATGAATCCTATACCAGGATATGGCTTAGGAATGGCTTGGAGACGTGGCTTTGGTGGAGGCTTTGGAAGAGGATTTGGCAGAGGTTTTAGATTTAGGGCTATGTTGCCAAGACCAATAGCACCAATAACCCCTCAACAAGTAGTTCCAGTTCAGCAACAATATCCAACAATACAGCCAATACAACCACAACTAACAGCAGAAGATGAAAAAGCTTTACTTGAACAAGACAAAGAAGCAATAAAACAAGAAATGGAAATTTTAAAGCAGGAATTAGAAGAAATAGAAAAGAGATTAAAAGAGTTAAAGTAAGATGCCTTGGATAGATAAAGAAAGATGTGTAGGTTGTGGAATTTGCGTTAGAAATTGTCCAGTTGGAGCTATAACTATAAAAGATGGAAAAGCTGAAATTGACATGGAAAAATGTGTAAGATGTGGCAAGTGCCATGGGGTGTGTCCAAAAGGAGCAGTAAAGCATGGCAAAAAACAGCAGAATTAAAGCAAAAAGATTAAAAGCAGAAAATTAATATTATATGAAAAGGGAAATGAAAGAAAAAATAGCTTTTTTGGGAGTAATAGCTAATTTAATTTTAGCAATAGGTAAAGTTATAATTGGAATTATGTCTGGCTACTTGGTTGTTTTAGCAGAAGGTATTCATTCAAGTGTGGATATATTGTCTTCAGGGATAAGTTTTATAGGAATAAAAATAGCAAAAAAACCAGTAGATGAAAAACACCCTTATGGACATTACAAATTTGAAGTTTTGGCTGGATTAATTATAACTATAATTTTATTTGCAACTGGATTATGGATTATTTATGAAGCTTATCAAAACTTTTTAAGTCCTAAAAGCTTAGAATTAAGCTATTTTGCTTTAGGAATTATGCTTTTTTCAGCTTTAATTAATGAGGTAATGGCAAGATTAAAAATATATTATGGAAAAAAAGAAAGCTCTGTTGCATTATTATCTGACGGTATTCATAGTAGAGTTGATGTTTATGCTTCTCTCGCAGTATTTATTGGTTTAATTTTAACTCGATACTGGATTTATACTGATCCTTTATTGACTTTATTAATTGGCCTTTATATAATTAAAGAAAGCTTTTCTCTTGGAAAAGAAGCTACCGATTCCTTGTTAGATGTTTCTGCCGGAGAAGAAGTAGAAAGCAAGATTAAAGAGCTTGTAAAAGAAGAAAATATAGAATTGTCTGATTTAAAAACACAAAAAAAGGGTTCAGCTATCACAGCTAATCTAAAAATAAAATTGCCAAGTAATTTAAGTGTTGAAGAAGCGACATCTATATCAAATAAATTAAAAGAAAAGTTAATCGAGAAGATAGAAAGGTTGGAGTATGTAGCAATACAAATTGAAAGCCATGACTTAACTTCTGGCTATTTCAAACCTTTAGAATCTGCTACTGGTTTAAGATTAGGAAGGGGATTTGGATGGCAGAGAAAGGGCAGATTTAAAGATAAAGTAAAAGGAGCAAGAGGATTAGGACCTGGTGGTTATTGTGTATGTGAGAGATGCGGCTACAAAATTATGCATAAAAGAGGAGTTCCTTGTTCAACTTTAAAATGTCCTAAATGTAACTTGCCTTTAACAAGAGGAAGGTAAAATGAGAAAAATAAATCCGCCAACATATTTTTATTTATTATTAATTTTATCTTTACTTTTACATTTTGCTTTTCCTGTAAAAAAAATAATTTTTTCTCCTTATAATTATTTTGGAGTTCCTTTCATATCTTTTGGTGTGATAATCAATATTTGGGCTGATATTTTATTTAAAAAAAATAAAACAACAGTAAAACCTACTAAAACCCCCAGTTCACTAATAGTTTCTGGTCCTTTTAAAATAAGTCGGCATCCAATGTATCTTGGTATGGCATTAATTCTTCTAGGAACAGCGATTTTTTTAGGAACCTTTATCACTTTTCTGTTTCCAATTATTTTTATAATTTTAATGGAATTGTTATTTATTCCTTTTGAAGAAAAAAATTTAGAGGGAAAATTTGGGAAAAAATATTTTGATTATAAAGTTAAAGTTGGGAGGTGGATATAATGCCAAGACCAAGAAGAATTAGGAGAATATTTTTTCAACCTCCTGTGAATTATTTTAAACCAGCAGGGGTTCCTTTATCAAATCTGCAGGAAACAATTTTAACTTTCCCA
>CAYZDX010000027.1:0-8304 GCA_964477565.1 Candidatus Woesearchaeota archaeon
CTTTTAAATTCCAAAGCAGAGGCCTTCGCCTTTTCTTTTAATCTTAAATCTCTTATCAATATTCTTTTCTTTTTTTCTTCATTTACCATCTTTCTTTTTAGTCTTTTAGATTTATAAATGCTTCTTAAACTCTCTAAATTTTTATATTATCAAACATCTAGCACGACCTGACATACCCATTTTTCTTTCCCCTTAACTTTTTTTACAAACATCTCATTGTAAGTTACAGCTTTGACATCAAGAGATATAGGATAATTCTCTGCCTTATCTCCTATAACTTCTGCTTTTAAATTTAAATTCTCTTTATTAATTTTAACTTTGACTTCACTAACAAAGAACCCTTCTGAATCTAACAAGAAAAGCAACTCCTCTAAAAAATTATACAATAAGCTTTCAAAATCTTTGCCTTTAACCTCAATTTTTTTCTTTTCTATTGCCTTAACTTTTCCTTTATACATAACAGTGAAAGTAGCTAAAGCAGCATTCTCAAATGCTTCCTCTACTGACTTGCCATAACTTCTGAATTTCACATCTGCAGTATGTTCTAAAAATTTGAATTTCATATTTTTATAAATAAACCCTTATTTTTATTTATCTTTATAAAAATATCATTAAGCCCCACAACCATCTATTTTCTGCTTTATAATTGCATCATTACAAATTAGCAATTTTCCTTCAACTGATTTCAAGGGCACAACCTCAATTTCTGTAATTTTTTTATAATCTTTGAAACTAAACAAATTTGATAATTTTTGATTTGGTTCCAGACCATTTAAATTTAATGAAGAATTAATAAAAAAAATTGTTCCAGAAACCTTGTCTGCTTTTAAAGGACCAATACTCTTTAAAATGTTTATTGGTATCCCCCTGCTTTTATTTGAAAATCTTATAATTGCTGCATCTACATTAAATCTCCCCTGATTTTTAAAAGTAATATTTATCATTTCCTTACCCAAATCACATTCATAAGCATCAATAACTAAAGAAACACCATCAGGACATTTTTCTGTTTTCCCAGGCAAGATTCCTTTAATCCATGCATAAACAATCAAACTAAGGGATAAAGCAATTATAATTAACAAAACATATCCAATAATCTCACTTAATCCTTTTTTATCCACCATTTTTTATTGTAGTTTGCCCTTCATTAGATATTATAAAAAAGAAATTTTCCCCTTCTTTTAAATCAAATGTTTTTTTAAAATCTTTAAATTTCACAGTAAAATTTGTCCCTTCAGGAGTGAACCTTCTACTTCCCACCACAGTTCTTTCAAATTCTGCGCAAGCATTAGATCCAGGAATTTGTATACATATATCTCCTGAACTTTTTTGAGTAAAATTTAGGATAGTAATCCCGCTTGCATTGCCATAAATAAAAATCCAATCTCCTGCAATATTCCCTCTATATTCTGAATAATTGCCAAGCCAATATTCTATTAATTGTTCTGTATTCTCCTGACTGTAAATTCCATAATCATAGACGCTTCCTGTTTCTAAAGAGAGCTCTTCTCCAAGATCATAAATTTGCTCTTTCTCTTTTTTTATTCTCGCATAATTTGTGTAAATTACTGTTCCAATTAAAAATGAGATTATAATTATTGCAGCTAAAATATAAAATTGCCCTCTCTTTTTCATGTCTTTAAAAAACACGGGAAGTTTAAATAATTTTTGAATAAGCTACGGAACTTAAAACCTTCTAATTTCTTTCTAAACTTAAACTTGCTAAATAAGAAAAGAAAATTTCAATTAACGAGAACACGAGAAAACTTTGAAATCAGCCTGCTTCACTCTTGCTCCACTTCATCTAGCCAAGAAACATAAATTATCGAGAAAATTAATCTACTCACCAAATTTTTTGTGGAATAAATTCATTTAAAACTTCTAAGTTTATTAAAAAATGATTCTACTCAGATAGGTTAGAAGGATTTTCTACATTTGTAACTCCTCCCTCTTTGTTAAATTTAATAATATTTTCAACAAAGCTTTCAATTTTGGCTTCATGACTAACAATTATCAACTGTCTTACATTTAATTCATTTAAAACATCTCTCATCTTGTCCAGCTGTTGTTCTGAAAATCCATCTGTTGGTTCGTCAAGTATAACAATGTCTTTAGTTTTAATTTTTGAAAGAAGAGAATTTATAATCTGATTTAAAGCAAGTCTATAAGCAAGGGCTATTGCCGTCCTTTCTCCTCCTGAAAGATAAGAGTAATCAAGAGTATAATCTTGTTGTTCAATAATTGGGGTGAAATCCTCATCTAATCTAACATTAAATATCTCTGGAACAAGGATATTGAACCACTCATTAAATTTTTTTGAGAACTCCTCCTTAAGTTTTGCCATAATATTCCTTTCTGTAAAAATCACTAAATTAATAAAATGAGAAGATAACCAATCCTCTAATTCTTTTATTTTTTCAAGTTTTTTCTTTATCTCCTCTTTCTTTTTTATTTCTTCTTCTATCTCTTCAATATTTTTTAAATTAATTTCTATTTCTTTTTTTAAAGTAGCTGATTCAATTTCCTTCTCCTTTTCTTTCTCTTTCAAATCTTCTAATTCTCTTTTTTTATTTTCATAAACTAAATCAAATTTTTTTAGAGATGCTATACTTTCTTTCAAAACTCTTATTTGCTCTTCAAGAATTTTCAAATCTTTTTCATGAGATTCTATATTTTTCTTAATATTTTGTATTCTCTCTTCTTTCTCTTTCAAATCTTCAAGCTTTATTTTTAACATTAAAAGTTCGTTTTCTTTTTTCTTAAATTCTTCTATTTCTTTTTTAGTGTCTTCAAGTTTTTTTATTATGATGGATTTTCTTTCTTCTCCTTCTTTAATTTCTTTTCCATTTTTTTCTATATCTTCATCTAATTTTCTTAAAATATTTCTTTTATAATCCTCATTAACTTCTTGTAAACAAGTAGGGCAAAGTTGAAGTGAAGAGATTTGTTCTTTTAATTTTTCAGAATCCGATATTTTAGAATTTAAAGAGGCAATTTTACTCAGCAGATTTAAATAAATTTTGTTTATTCCTTCTTCTTCTAGTTTTTTTTCTTTTATAGCCTCTTCTATTTTTTCTAATTCTTTTTCATCAAATTTTAATTTTTTCGCTTCATTAATTTGCTGTTGTAAAGTAAGCTCCTCTTTTTTTAAATTTTGTATATTTTCTTTTTTCCCAATCAACATAACTTCAAATTTTCCCACCTCTTGTTCGTAATGTTCTTTTTCCTTTATTTTTTCCTCCACCCCCTTTAACCCCCTCTCAAACCCTATTCTTTCTTCTTTTCTTTTTTTAAATTCCTCTTCAACTAACTTAATCTTGTTTTCTATTTCTTTCACAATTCTTTGTTTATCCTCTATTCTTTTTTTTAATTCTTCTAAATCTTTTATTTCTCCTTCATAACCTCTAACCTTCTCTCTTAATTTTGCTGTAAAAATTTCAGTATTTTCCCTTATTCTTTTATATTTATCTATTCCAAATATGTGTCTTAAAGTATCAAGCCTTGTTTGAGGACTTTCGAGGATTATTTGTTTCATTTCTTCCTGGGGAGTATATACTGTAAATTTGTAAAGAAGGTTTGTTTTTTTGGCAAATTCTTTTGGATAATTCAATAAATCTAGAACCTTGCTTTTTAATTCTGTAACAGATAACTCCTCTTTTTTACCATCAATTTCTATATTTGAAAAAGATTGGGAAATTGATTTGCTGCCTTTTTTTAAGCCCCTCTCAACAATCACATTCTTTCCGTCAATTTCAAATTCCAAAGTAACAGAACCTTCCTTTTTATCACTTCTTAACAAAGCTTGCCCTCTTTGTCCTGGCTGTAAGCCGAATAAAGCAAATTCTATTGCAAGAAGAACAGACGTTTTTCCAGCTCCTATGTCGCCGGCTAAAACAGTTGAGCCTTCTGGAAATATTATTTCAGCATTTTCATAGCTTCTTATATTGTTGAGTTTAACCTTTTTGATTAGCATCTTCTTTGGAAATTTATTCTAACCCCAAAATTTTATTTAAACTGGACATTAATCGCAACTGAAACGTTGTGTTGGTTTCATCTTCCATTTTTTCTAAAGAAAGGGAATTAATTAAAGGTAAAATCAAATTATTGAACTTAGATTTTTTTTCTTCAATATACTTGTTTATTATTTCTTCTTCTAATTTATCCATATTCTCAATTTCAAAATTAATCTCTGGCTCTTCTGTAATAAGTTTTGAAGTAGATCTTAAAATTGAATAAGCTCCCTTTTCTTTAACAAAATCTTCTATTTGTTTAAAATTTATATTTGAAATCTTTCCTTGGATAATTTTTCCATACAATTTCAAGAGAACTATTTTGTCTTTAATATCTTTTTTATCTAATTCTGAAATTATTTTTTCTGTTGCTGTTAAGGCATTTGATATTTCTATTTCAAAAATTTCTACATCTTTTATCTTTAACTCAATTCTATTTAATTTTAAAGGGTTTGTTTCTATAATATAAAAACTTCCATGTTTCAGTTCTTCTAATTCTGAAAAATTATTAGGAAATGTTGGGCCAGCATAAACAAATTTATCAGCTTCATATTTAATATGGAGGTGTCCCAAAGCATAATAATCTGCTTCTGGTAATTTTTCTTCTTCAATAGATTCTATTGGCAAATTTTTAACAGCCCCACTAATACAAGTATGTAAGGCAAAAATTTTGAAGAAACCAGGAGATTCTTGTAATCTCACTTTTTTTAATTCCTCCACCTCCATCCCCGCCTTTTTTCCAGGATAACCATATAAAGCGCAACTTTCCTGTATTGTAGGGTTTAAAAATATTTGTCCGTTTTTTTCTTCTGATGAGAAAATATTTTTACAGAATCCTGCTTTTTCCAAAACAGAAAGAAAAGTTTTTCCACTTGCTGAATAATCATGAGAGCCAGCAATAATATAACAAGGAATCTTTGAATCTTTTAATTTTTTCAACTGAAAAAAAGCTTCTTCTAAAATTTCAACAGGAGGATAAGCAGAATCAAATAAGTCTCCAGTAATTAAAACAAAATCTACATTTTCTTTTATACATCTATCTATTGCTTTCCTAAAACTTTCTAAATTTAATTGCTTTAATTCTGGCTGTCTCCAGCCTCCAAGATGGCAATCTGCTAAATGTGCGAATTTCATAGTATCATCTCCCTAATTTATTGAAAATAAAAAAGATTTAAATTAATTTATATTGTTTGCTATATAATTTATCTATATTATTCTTGCACTTCTTTTTTAAATTTCTTTCTTAAAATTTTTGTCAACTTTGTAAATTCAGAAAAGCTTTTGTCTTTCAATAAAGGATATTCTTTTTTATTTTTCATTGGAAAAATATGAAAATGAACATGAGGGATATATTGCTCTGCATCTCTGCCATTATTAAGCTGAATCCTATATCCTGGAAATTCTTCCTTTAAGATTTTAGAGGCTAAGGAAACATGGAAAATAAGTTCATTTAAAATTTTTTTGGGAATTTCATCAAAAAATTCATAATGTTCTTTTGGAATAACTAAAATATGATTCTCTTGTTTTTTATTTTCAGGAACACTCAAAAAACTTATAGTATTGTTGGTTTCAAAAATAGGAAAAAAAGGGAACCCATTTTTATGATTCTTTTTTTTATTTAAAAATCCACAAAATAAACATTTCATTTTAATTTGAGTAAATTGCTAGAATTTAAATATTTTGGCTGGAGCCTAAAATTTTCTTTTTTTCTTTATTTATAAACTTTTCTAAAGATTTTTAAATAGTCTTATGTGCGTTTAATTATGGAAAAACAATCAAACGAAGACCTGCAAAAAGCATTTGAAGAAGAAATAAAAAAACCTTACTATAAAGTTGATTATCTTGATAACTTTAAGTTGCCTTATGAAAAACTTGATGTTTCTGTGATAATCCCAACATATAACAGAAGTCCATATAAACCAGGAACTTTAAGAGCTGAACTAAACCCTCTTTCATGGGCAATTAAATCTGCTTTGTTGCAAAAACCCAAGGTTAAGGAGATAATTGTGGTTGATGACCATAGCGACGATTATACTAAAGAGGTGGTAGATTCTTTCAAAAAAGAAGCAGATGAAAAAAGCATTAGATTGCTTTATGTTAGGAACAATAGAAATAGGGGAAACGCTTTTTCAAGAAATATAGGTTCTGTAAATGCAAAAGCAACTTTTTTGTTTTTTACAGACGATGATTGCATTTTCACTCCTTATACAGTTTTTGGGGCTGTATACACTTTCGATAAGTTATCTGAAAAAGGCATTAATGTTGCAGCAATTAATCTTCCAACTTATTTCAGAAGAAGCATACCAAAAAAAGTTGTTTCAAAAAAAGAGATAGGAAAAATTGATTTTATTCGTGGAAAATATACAACCAATAAAGATGCTTTTCCATTAGAGTATCTAAATGGGAAAGAAGAAAAGAAATTTTTAGATATAGAATTCCATATTTTAGAACCATTTCCAATAACAAACTTCAATACTTTTTCTTTATGCCTTAAAAATTCATATCAGGATGTTGGAGGTTTTAGAGAAGGAATCATAAAGAGGGGAATAGATAGAGAATTTGGATGTCAATTAACAGAGAATGGTTACTTAATTTACTTTCAACCAGACCCAAAATTTCATTGTGTTCATGGAAGTTATGGATTAAAAACAGGCATTAAATTTGAAGGTCCAGATTGGTTTAGGGGGGTTGGAGGAACTATCTCTTTAAAAAGAGCAATGAATGAATGTGATAAAGAAAATATCTCAAGTGGTATGAGAATTTCAATAAGAGATTATATTCTTCAAGCAATTATGTCTTTCTTTATCCTAACCTATCCGAGAAATAAAAGAGGAGCGATGAAATGGATTGAGAAAGTTTTTAATGAATTTGTGGTAAAGGGCTCTACAAAAGTTTTTGGGGGGGCAGATATCCCTGCACCAAATGAAAGTGAAAGAAAAAAAATATGGAAAGAAGCAATCAAAAGAGGATTCAAATTTATTAAAAAGAGAGAGTTAAAAGAATTTGAATTAACAGAAAAAATATTTAGGGAGGTAGAAGAAGAAAAAAGAAGTTTTGATGAAGCCCTAGAATCATTGGGAAAAATATAAAATGAAGAAGCTAAAAATTCTTTTTCAATGTCCGCGCTACTTACCAGATTTGGGAGGAATTCAAATTTCTACACAAAACTTAGCAAGCTATTTGATAAAAAGAGGACATGAGGTTAGTGTTATGTGCGAAAGGACTAGTGAAAAATTAAAACCAGAAGAAAAAATTGAGGGCGTTAATGTTTATAGATATCCTAAATTAAATTTTCATCCCTCATTGAGAGGATTTAGTTTTCTTATACATCAAAAAGTAATTGAGAAGTTTAATAAAGAATTTTTTAAAAAACATAATTTCGATGTGATTATCTCAAGGTTCTGTTTTTTTGTTAAGCCGACCAAGAAATATGCTCCTAAGACACCATTAATTTATCTCCAACCATCTATAGCTTATGTAGCTTCTATAAAAATGCTGAAATTTTTAAAAGGTTTAGAAAAAATTAATCGAGCTATTAAAGTTGTTATAGCTTACTTCATGGAAAAGAAAGCATTAAAACTCGCTGATAAAATTTTAGCAAGAAGTAAGGCGATGGTTGAGGTAAATAATAAAAAACTTGGTGTTAATGAAAAAAAGCAGGGAATTTTTCCGCAAGCAATCAATTTAAAAAAATTTAAGCCAAGAAAAAACCTTCAGCTTAAGAAAAAATTAAAAATTGAGAACAAAAAAGTTATTTTAACTGTCTCTCGTTTGAGTCCTGAAAAAGGAGTAGGAGATATTATTAAGATATATAAAAATTTAAAAACAAAAAATGTGGTTTGGATAATTGTAGGAGATGGTAATCAGAGAGAGGAGCTTGTAAAAAAAATAAAAGAAGAGGGGATTAAGGGGATATATTTTGTTGGAGAGAAGAAGAACACAGAAGATTATTATAATATCTCAGATATTTATGTTTTGCCCTCTCAGCAGGAAGGTTTTCCAAATGTTTTGTTAGAGGCAATGGCTTCTGGCTTGCCTTGTATTGCTTTTAAATCAAATCCTCCTAAAATTATCTTGCCAGATGAGCTGTTAAAAAATTCTGGTTTTGCAGTTAAAAACGAAGAAGAAATGGCAGAAAAAATTGATTTATTGTTGGAGAATGAAAAATTGAGAAAGAAAATGTCTGGGGAGGCAAGAAAACAAGCTGAAAAATATTCTCTTGAAAGAATTGGAAAGAGTTTTTTAAATATCATTGAGGAAGTGGTGGAATGATAATAAAATCGCGAGGAAAGAA
>CAYZDX010000028.1:0-4476 GCA_964477565.1 Candidatus Woesearchaeota archaeon
GTGGAAGCAATGAGTTTGAACCTGAAAAGGATGTTCTTGACACATGGTTTACAAGTTCTATGACACCAAGGTTGGCTATTGAGTTGTTAGATAAAAAAATCTGGGACAAGATTTTTCCAATGAATTTAAGACCCCAGGCTCATGATATTATAACTTTTTGGCTTTTTAATACTGTTTTGAAAAGTAACTTGCATTACAAAAAAAATCCATTCAAAGATGTTTTAGTTTCAGGATTTGTTACATTAAGGGGGGAGAAGATGTCAAAAAGCAAGGGAAATATAATTGAGCCACAAGCTGTCTTAGAAAGATATGGGGCAGATGCTTTAAGATACTGGGCAGCTTCAAGTAATCTTGGAGAAGATATAGATTATATGGAAAAAGATGTAATTACTGGAAAAAAATTTGCTACAAAAATTTTTAATGCTTCGAGATTTGTTTTTATGAATTTAAAAGACAAGGTTAAAAAGCCGAGTAAGCTTCTTGAAATTGATAGATTATTCTTGAGAAAGCTGAATGAGGTTATAGAAGATTCTACAAACTCACTTGAGAAATATGAGTATGTGAAATGCAAGAATGAGACAGATAATTTTTTCCGACATTATTTTTGCGATAACTATCTGGAATTGGTTAAGAATAGAGTTTATAATGGGAGTAAAGAGGAAAAAGAAAGTGCTTTTTATACTCTTTATTATTCTTTACTTACAATACTTAAGTTAATGGCTCCTATAACACCTTTTGTTACAGAAGCTTTGTATCAAAAATACTTTAGAAAAAATGAGAAGGAGAAAAGCATACATCTTACTAAATGGCCAGAGAAATTTAAAATTTCTGAGAAAAAAGGTGATAGTGAAAAATTAGAGCTATTACTTGAGATTATAACTAAAGTGAGGAAAGAAAAAAGCAGACGTCAGAAAAGCATGAAAACAGAAATTTTATTAACAATTGAGAAAAAAGATAAAGAAATGTTGAAGGATATTTTGGAAGATTTAAAAGCAGTTACAAATGCGAGGGAGATCAGGGAGGGGGAATTTAAAGTGGAGTTTGTTTAGGAGTTGAAGGATAATTTATATGATATTTTATTATATTTTGTTTTGAATTTAATGCACAAATGAGTTTAACACTTAAATTTTTAAATTAGAAAATACAAAAAGAATTATGGAAGATTGTAATATTGGTTTGGAGGAATTAAAGAAAGAATATGAAAAGCTGAGAAAGAAATATAATCTTCCTGAATTTGAAGAGATGAACAAGGATTTTGAAATTGAAAAACTGCAAGAAAGAGAAACAGAAACACTAACAAGAGAAATAAGAAGAGCGATGATGGATAAAAATGTATCTTATCTGAAATTCACAGAAATGTTTATGAATCCCTCTCAAGCTCCTATGATATTTCTTGTTTTGGTTAAATCTCTTGATGAGAAATCAAAGAAGATTTTGGAAGAACTTTATTTAACCTTAGGAAAATATGAAATCAGGAATATTGGTTTGGATAATGAGTTTGATGAGGAAAAAGATGCGAAATTTATAAAAGAATTTTATAAAGAATGGCAGAAGATAAAAAAGAAATTTTCCCTCATTATTGAAACGATAGAAAAAAATTGGGAGAAGAAAGGAGAAAAGAACATTAAGAATTATCTTGGCTAATTTTTTACAAGTTTATAAACCTCGTCGTTTTTTCTTACTTCAGGAGATTTAATTGCAACTAAACCTTTTTTTGCTATTTTAACTTTTTTATGATTTATTTCCATGCTTTTTATTTTAAATTTTTTAACCCCTGTTTTGTTCCCCATTATTACAAGAGTGTCATTAATTTTAATCTTGTCAGTATAAATTCTTATTACTGCGACCCCCAATTTCTTGTAATAGTTTTCTACTTTTCCTATAATCTTTTTCTTTGTTTTTGCGACACTTCCCCGAACATCGCTGAAATCATCAGAAGTTGGAAGGCCAAGATAAAAACCTGATGAGAATTTCCTATTATAAACTTCTTCTAATCTTTTCATTAATTCTTTTTTCTTTTTTTCATTTAATCTCTTATCTAATGCTTCTCTATAAACCTTTGTTACTTCATAAACATATTCTGCATTCCTATTTCTCCCTTCTATTTTAAATGCAGTTGCTCCAGAATTTTTTATTTTTTCAATGAAAGGGAGAGTACATAAATCTTTAGCAGACATAACAAAATTATTTTTTAGTTTTAATTCATTACCTTCATCATCTATAACTTTATATTCTCTTCTGCACGGTTGGAGGCATTCTCCCCTATTTGCAGATTTTTTATGTAAAAATTGTGAGGTAAAACATCTACCAGAAATTGAGACACATAAAGCTCCATGAATAAAAATCTCTATTTCTATACCTGTTTTTTTAACAATTTCCTTTATTTGCTTTAAGTTTAATTCTCTTGCCAAAATAATTCTTTTAGCTCCCAACTTCTTATAGAATTCAGCAGCTTTTGAATTAGAAACAGAAGCCTGAGTAGAAATATGAAAAGGAATCCTGTATTTCTTGCATAACCAGATTACAGAAGGATCCCAGCATATAATCGCGTCTATTTTTCCTTTAACTTTTTTAATAATTTTCTCAATTTTCTTAATTTCATTATCATAGATTATTGTGTTTAAAGTTAGATATTTTTTAACATTATATTCTTGCATTTTTTCAATATCTCTTAAAGAAAAATTTCTTGTTGTTTGCCTCATATTAAATTCCTTCAGACCGAAATATACTGCATCTGCTCCAGCTTCTATTGCTGCATGAAAACTTCTCCAATCTCCTGCAGGAGCCATTAGTTCAAATTTCTTTTTCATTTTAATATAACATAAGAATTCTTTAAATAATTTCTTAATCAATTTTAAGAATATCTTCTAAATCTATTTCAAAATAGTTGAGGGGCATTTTTAAATTAAAGGAGGAGAGTAATGAAGGATGAACCTCTCCAATAAATCCTATTTCTTTTTCATTGAGCATGATTTTTCCTGCCCTGCCTTCTATAAAGCCCTCTTTTTCTTGGGCTTCTATTTCAAAATTTAGAGACAGCATTTTTCCTAAATATTCGAGAGTTTGTTTTATCTCTGTGAAAGTGGAGGGTGTTAAAGCTATTCCAAGTTTTTCTTTTTCTTTTATTCCTGTCTCTTCCTCTTCATTAAGGCAGAAAGTTTTTCCAATTTCAAATATTTTTTGAGGATATTCGCTATCAACATTTTCTGATAAAATT
This sequence comes from Candidatus Woesearchaeota archaeon, assembly GCA_964477565.1. Taxonomy (GTDB): domain Archaea; phylum Nanobdellota; class Nanobdellia; order Pacearchaeales; family GW2011-AR1; genus CAYZDX01. The sequence continues at coordinate 3,218 of CAYZDX010000028.1, forward strand.
TTTAATATAGGCGGAAAAAGAGAAGGCCTTAAAACCTTATATTCTGTTTTGCTTTCCTCAACTTCGATTTCAATCTTGTTTCTTGATTTTTTACAATCTTCCTTAGAAATTAGGTGATGACTGCTTATTTCTTGCATACCTAATCCAACTAAAATTTCTGCTATTTTTCTTTTCTTTACTTCTTCTTTTGCTTCTTGTCCTATTGTTGAAATTTCTGGAATCTCTGGAATAAAATTAGAATAACCATATGCTATTGCTATATCTTCAGCTATATCAACTTCATGTAAAATATCAAGCCGGTAAGCAGGAATTTCTACTACTTTTTTATTTATAATGTAATTATATCCCATTCTCTCCAGTAGTTTTTTAATTTCTTTATCTTTCAAATTTAAGCCGAGGAGCTTGTTTATTCTCTCTATTGAAATTTTCATTTTTTCTGGTTGTAGATTAGGGGTTAGTTCTGTTTTCTTTCCATATTTAAGATTCATTTGATATACCTTGCCGCCCATATCTGCCAACATCGTAATCAGAATGTTTAGGGTTTTTTTCAAAATGTTAAAATCAAAACCGCTGCATTCAATAAAAACATCCTTGGTTTTTTCTGTTATCTTTCCAGTTTTTTCAGAATTTATAATAGGGGGCATACTTAAAATTTCTCCAGCAGCGTCGACAAAAATAGGAAATTTATTTTTTCCTTTTAAAAGGTGAGCATATTCCCTGCCGGTTGGATGTTGTCTTAGTATCTGTCTTCCATTTAATTCTCTTGGAAATTCTAAGGGTTGGAATTTTATTTTTTCTGGATTTTCAGCTTTGAAGATTATAGGTAAGGTTATGTGTTCAAGAGGATAAATACCTATAGCAAGCTTTTTTCTTTTTCTTCCTAAAGTTGAATGTAATTTTTCTTGTATATCTATTATCTCTTTTATTTTTTCATCATTAAAAGAAAGAGATTTAACTATGGCGCATGCAGTATAAGGCCTTACTTCTTTAACAGAGTTATCAATTCTTACTTCATAATTTTTTTCTGGTTTGTTAACTTTATAGGACTTTAAACCTGTCTTTTTTCCTAAGAAAGCAAGGAAGCTTCTCAGATATCCTTGTAAAGAATATAAATCTGGCCTGTTCGGAAAAATTTCTATTTCTATTTCTTCATCATTAAGAGATTCAAGAGGAGTTCCAAACAAAGAAATTTTCTCTTGCATTTTTTCGTCTATTTTTCCTGTGACTTTTTCAAATTCTTTTTTTGGAAATTTTACAAT
>CAYZDX010000028.1:4576-5777 GCA_964477565.1 Candidatus Woesearchaeota archaeon
TGATATAACTCTCTTAAATCTTTTATGTTGTAATAGTCCATTAAAATTCTGTCAAAACCAGGGCCCCAAGCTAAAACAGGAACATACTCTCCTAACAAAGGGATAACGACTTCTGGCCTAAATATTCCAGCCCCTCCCAATTCAAGCCAAACCCCCCGTTCAGGATTCCAGGCTGAAATTTCTACACTTGGCTCAGTATAGGGAAAATAAGCTGGAGCAAATCTTATTTTTTCAAAACCCATTTTTTTGAAGAATTCTTTTAAGTAGCCAAGAAGGTGCTTAAAATTAGCTTTCTCGTCAACTACAATTCCCTCTGTTTGGTTAAATTCAAATTCATGCGACCAATCAACAGTTTCGTTTCTAAAACATTTGCCTATAGCAAAAAATTTTCCTTTTTTATTTTTTAAATTTCTCAAAGAGGCAAGAGTTCTGGCTGAGAGAGAAGTTGTATGTGTCCTTAAAATAACACGAGAAGCTTCTTCTTCGCTCCAGGAATATTGCCAACCTTTGCTTTTATCTACTCCAGATTCGTGAGCTTCTTTTACAGCTTTAATTAATTTTTTGTCTGGCAATTTTCCTTTTATGTCTTTAATGTAAAAGGTATCATGCATTTCCCTGACTGGATGATCTTGAGGAGTGAATAAAGCATCAAAATTCCAGAACCCTGTTTGAGTTAGAGTAGAGGTCATTTCCTGAAAACCCATTTCAAGCCAAATTTTTTTTGCATATTCTATTGCTTGATTTACAAAATGTCTTTTGCCCCCATATATTTCAGGAACCTTGCTTTTTATATCATACCTCCTAAACTTCTTTCCTTGCCATTTCTTGCTTTTTATTAATTCAGGGGTTACTACCTCGATTAAATCTTTATATTCTTCAAGGTCAATTCCAACTAATTTTTCACCTAATTCACTTAGTTTTACTAATACTTCTTTTCTCTCCTCTAACTTGATTATTTCTTTCCTTTTCTTTAAATTTTCAAAAGCAAATTTTTGTTCTGGTTTTAATTCTGAAAATTTCAAAGGCAAACTTTCTAGAAATTGCTCTTCTAAACTTTTCTTTACTACTTCTTCTTTTTTTGCCTTTAAAATTATTTTTCCTTTGCTAATATCTATCAAAGCTTTTTTCTTTAGTGCTCCTATTCCAGCTTTTACTTCATTGTCAGAAAGTTTTGTAAGTTCTTTTACTTTGTCAATTTCAA
>CAYZDX010000028.1:5877-8128 GCA_964477565.1 Candidatus Woesearchaeota archaeon
GCTTTTACTTCATTGTCAGAAAGTTTTGTAAGTTCTTTTACTTTGTCAATTTCAATCACTCTTTTTTCATCTAAAAGATTTAAAAGTTGTCTTTCAGGCAAACCATTTTTTAAATACACCACGCCATTTTCATTAAGGTCAACAATAACTTCTTTTTTTGTTTCCAGTTGCAAGACTCCTTTATTACTTAAATACTGTAGAGCCCTTAAAACTTTTGTTTTATCTAAACCAGATTTTTCAGATATTTTTGTTAGTGTTTTTTCTTTTAAATATGGCAGAATAATTTTTTCATCAGGATTTAAAGTTTCTATTATCTTTTCTATTTCTTTTTCTAACTCTTGTCCCATTCAAGTTAAAATTAGGAAGAATTTAAATAGTTTTTGGGATATTTAAAAATAAGAAAATTCAAATTATTTTTATTTAAAATGCAAGTGAGAAGAGCGAGTGTTGCAGGACAATTTTATCCAGCAGATAAAGAAGAATTGGAAAGAGAGATAAATAAATACATTGTAAAAGGAAAAAAAGAGAATGTTAAAGCAGGAATAGTGCCTCATGCTGGATATGTTTTTTCTGGAAAATTAACAGGAGAAGTTTTTTCAAAAATTAAGGAAAAAAATACATTTATAATTCTTGGAGTTAATCATTATGGGATTGGCGAGAAAATTGTTTTTTCTGAGAGGGATTTTGAAATTCCTTTAAGAATAGTTAAAAATAACAGAGCTTTGGGAAAAAGATTATTTAAAAAATTAGAAAAAGATTTTGATGTAGAAGTAAATGAGCTGGCTCATGAAAAAGAGCATAGTATAGAGGTTGAATTACCTTTTTTAAAAAAAGCGAGAATAGTTCCGGTTCTTTTACAAGATTTAAGTTATGAAGAATGTAAAAATCTTGCAGAAATAATCTCTGAGTTTATTTCAAATGATGTTGGATTGATAGTTTCTTCAGATTTTACTCATTATGGTTTTTCTTATGGTTTTGTTCCTTTCACTTCTAATATAAAAGAGAATATCTATAAGATTGATAATAAAATAATTGAAAAAATTTTAATGAGAAATGCGAGTGAGGTTTATAAACTTGCTTCAAAAACAACTGTTTGCGGTTTATATGGAATTACGATAGCTACAAGAATCGCAAGTATCTTAAAATTAAAACCAAAATTAGTTGATTATTACACTTCTGGAGATATTGTTGGTTATGGGGGAGGGGCGGTGGTGGGTTATGCTGGTTTAATTTTTAAATAAGATGTTTGAATTGTTAAGTTGAGTATGGAAAGATTTTTAAATGCTCTTTTTTTAAAGAGATAATGGCAGAGAAAGAAACGCAAAACAAAAAAGATAATATTCAAGAGATTATTTTTAAATTGAAAAAAAATCCTTGGATAATCTCGACAATTATTTTGGCATTAGCTTCTGTAATTTTATTAATTCTGATTTTAAATCCTTCTATAACAGGAAAAGTTATTTCTGAGAAGAGTGCTGGAGAAAAGTTAGTGGATTATCTAAATGCGAGGGTTGGAGGAGGAGTAGAATTTGTTTCTAGCGAGGATTTAGGAGATCTTTATAAAATTGAGGTTAGTTATAAAGGACAAGAAGTTCCAGTTTATATGACTAAAGATGGAAAATATCTTGTTCAGGGAGTTTTGTCAATTAATCAAGAGATACCACAAGTTCAAGAGAAAGAACAACCTCAAGAAGTTCCAAAATCAGATAAGCCGAAAGTTGAGCTTTTTGTTATGACTTACTGTCCTTTTGGTTTGCAGATGGAAAAAGGGTTCTTGCCAGTTCTTGAATTATTAGGGGATAAAATTGATGGCAAGATAAGATTTGTTCATTATTTTATGCATGGAGCCAAAGAACAAGAAGAAACTCACAGACAGGTTTGTATTAGAGAAGAGCAAGGAAGCAAATATATTAATTATTTGAAATGTTTTATTGGGGAGGGTAATGCGACAAAGTGCTTAGAAGAAACAGGAATTAATGAACAAAAATTAAATGAATGTATTGATAAAAGAGCTGAAGATTATTATGCTGAAGATTCAAATTTAAGTAAAGGATATGGTGTTCGAGGTTCTCCTACATTAGTAATCAATGGTGTTATTGTAAACAGCGGAAGAAGTCCTGCAGCTGTTTTATCTACAGTATGTTCTGCTTTCAACCAAGCTCCAGGGGAATGCAACGAAGCGCTTGAATCTGAAACACCAAGTTCTGGATTTGGTTATTCTTCAGGTGGTTCTGGTGGTGGGGGAAGCTGT
>CAYZDX010000029.1:0-2916 GCA_964477565.1 Candidatus Woesearchaeota archaeon
AATTACAAAACCGTGAAGATTAGAATTTGTAGAAAGTAAGGCAATTGCAAAGACTATTATAATTACTGCAAAAATTGCTAAGTTAGTTTGAATCTTCCCCCTTTCCATTTATTTAACTTAGTTTTCTAATTTTATAAAGATTATCAATGTGTTCTTTCATATTCTTTTTTTATCTCATCTAATGTTGCTATATCTTCTTTGTTCCTATCTGGCCTTAACCTTGTGAATCTTGGGAATCTTAAAGCAAAACCACTTGAGTATTTTGGACTTTTTTGTATATTTTGGTAAGTAACAGTAACTACAATCTCTGGTTTAACTTTAACATGTTTTCCTTCGGTTTTTATAATAAGTGGCTTTAATTTTTTAGTCATTTCTTTGTAACTTAATCCTTCTTCAGATTTTTCTTTTAATCCAGTAGAAACTTTTCCTACATCCAATAATTTTCCTTTATGAATACAAGCCACATCAAAACTTGTGAGCCAACCAGCTCTTTTCCCAGTACCATATTCTGCTCCTGTAATAACTAAATCAAATTCATTTTCCTCTGGCTTTATCTTAATACCATAACCAACTCTTGAGCCAGGCTTATATTCTGCATCGAGATTTTTCATCATCACCCCCTCTTGCCCGTCCATCAAAGCTTTATTATAAAACTTTTCAGCTTCTTTTTCATCAGAAGTTATTATTCCTTCAGAAACTCTTATTTTATATGGCTGATTTTTTATTATTTTTTCAATAATCTTTCTTCTCTTTTTTAGTGGTTCTTTTAATAAACTCCTTCCATTATAATAAAGAATATCAAAAACATTAACTTCAACTGGCAATTCTTTTGCAAGCTTATTTATATCATATTTTCTCTTTATTCTCTGACTTATATTTTGAAAAGGCATGTAAGCTTTTGTTTTTGGATTATAACCAACTGCCTCACTATCTAAAATGAAACTTTTTCCTTTAACATATTTTTTAACATACTCTTTTACTTCAGGAAACTGATTTGTTACATCTTCTAATCTTCTTGTAAAAATTTTTATTTTTTCATTGCCCCCTTCTTTATATTTGTTAATCAACATTCTAAACCCATCATATTTATATTCAATCAAAGCAGGCTTTCCTACTCTCTCAAAACCTTCCTCTATTGTTTTCTCTTTTTGAAAAAGCATCACTTTTACTGGCCTTCCAGGAATAAGCTCTATCTTTCCAAGCTCTTTTTTTCCTTTACAAGCTTTTTCAAAAACAAATGCAAGGTCAGAGGTTTTATCTATTGCCTCTTGTATAAGTTTTTCATTTTCCTTGGTTCTTTCTCCTAATGTTGCTTCTATTATTGCATCTCTCAAAGTACCTTCCCCTATCCCCACCCTCAAATCTTTTAAAATAGTTCTTATGATATATTTAGCTTCAAGAGGTGTGGCAGAACTTAAAAGCTCTGCAACCAATGAAATTTTCTTGTCTACTGTTCCTTCTCCTTCAAATGTTGAAATTTTTCTTAAATTTTCTAAAACTTTTTCAGCAGTTAATTTTGATTTCGAAAGCGTGGTTTGAGATTTCTTAGAAACCAATAAAAAAGCCACTTCTCCTAAATCCCCTTTTTCTTTCCATAATTTAGTAATTTCATTTTCACTTGCTCCAGTGGATTTAGAAAGAGATTTTTTTATTAATTGTGAAGACATGCCCATTTCAGTTTTATCATAAGAAGGAAAAACTTTCCCTTGTAAAAGATAAATTATGTCCTTATTTTTTTCTTTCTTTATCTTTCCAAAAAAATCTTTCAGAATCCTTATCTTTTCAAGCCTTGACGGATTCTTCTCTAGCTCTTCATAAATCTCGCAGAGTTTTGAATATTCCATAATTATATATAAATTAAAGAGTTTTAATATCTTACTCTTAAATCTAACTTAGAAAATTATATTAATCTCTTAATATTTATAATAAAATGAATGTTCAGGAGAGATATATTTTAAGTTTAAAAAAAGCTAAGCAAGCCTTAAAGATGGCAGACCATCTCACATATATTACATTTCCTTTAGTAAAAGAAAACAGACTTTTGTTAAAGATTCTTCAAGAAATTTATACATCTGTCCATTACATTATAAACTCAATACTCCAATATGAATATGCTTATAAAAGAATTCAAATCTATAAAGACCCAAAAGAAAATTTCAGGACATTTAAAAAACTTGCAAAAAAATATAGAATTGGAGAAGAACAAATGGAGAAAATAACAGAAATCCTCCTCTTAAATGAGCTACATAAAAAAAGCCCTTTTGAATTTGTCAAGAATGATAAAGTTGTAATAATGTCCGACAACTTAAAGACAGAAACACTAACCTTGGAAAAAGTAAAAGATTTTCTCCTTGAAGCTAAAGATTTTTTTAGAAAAGCTATTAGAATTATTGATAAAAAACAAGAATTGTCCTAAAAACCAGAAAAAATAGTTAAAAAGGCATATAACAAAAATACGAAAAATATAAAAACTCCAATACCCTTATTAATTTTCTGCTCAAATTTTGGGAGGGCAGTTATTAATATGGACAAAATAATTCAAGAAAAGATATCTGCCGATCATCTTTTGTATGTAAGTCTTAAGTATACAAAAACAACAGAAGTAATTTTGAATCTCATAGCTAGATGGAGGAGCATGATTGAAATTGCTATTGAAAGGCTTCTTGAAAATTCTTTGGAAAATAAGAAGATAAAAAGCATTCCAGAAACACCAATAAGAAAAATAGAAGCTATTAAAGAATCTTATAAAAGAAATAAAACAATTATAGATACAATAAAACTATATGAATTTTTTAGGAGAATTAATAATCTCGAAAAAATAAAAGAAAATGATTTTAGAAAAAATGTTACATTAAAAGTTCTTGATAAAGGAGAATGGATTAATATTGATATGGAAAAATTAAAAGAATATAGTGA
>CAYZDX010000029.1:3016-8083 GCA_964477565.1 Candidatus Woesearchaeota archaeon
AAACATAAGATTTATAAGGTTAGGATAAGAGATTTAAACATGCCAAAAGTATATGCCATCATTTCAGGAAAGGGAGGGGTCGGAAAAACAACAACAGCAATTAATTTAGGAGCAGCACTAAACAAATTTAAAGAAGATGTTATCATTGTTGATGTCAATTTAACAACTCCAAACATTGGGCTATATCTTGGAGCCCCGATAGTTCCTGTAAGTTTAAATCATGTTCTCCAAGGGAAAGCAATGGTAGAAGAAGCCATTTACGAGCATGACTCTGGAACAAAAATAATTCCTTCTTCTCTTTCTATCAAAGACTTAAAAAAAATAAAACTTGAATCAATGAAGGATATAACAATAAAATTAAAATCAATTTCTGAACACATAATTTTTGATTCTTCGGCAGGTTTAGGAAAAGAAGCAAAATTACCCTTACAACATTCTGATGAGGTTATAGTTGTTACTAATCCAAATATTCTTGCTGTTACAGACGCATTAAAAGCAATTAAAATTGCTGAAGATATGGGAAAAACAATTCGCGGAGTAGTTGTAACAAGAGTTAAAAAGGATAAGGAAGAAATGCCTCTTGAGAATATAAAAGAAATGTTAGAAGCTCCTATTCTCGGCATTGTTCCAGAAGATAAAGCTGTCCCTCATTCATTAATGAGAAAAGATGCAGTAATCCACACAAAACCAAGAAGCAAAGCTGCCAGAGCTTATATTGATATAGCAGCCACTCTCCTTAGAAAAAGAAAAAAACCAGAATCTTTATTAAGCAGAATTTTAAGAAAAATTAGATTAGATTAAAAATCTCGCGTTTTTTTAAAAAATTAACATAAATCACATTATTTTGCTTCCCACATCAATTTCTCCATCTGGCTCTATCAACCTAACTTCCTTCTCATCATCAGAAACAGCTGCAAGAATCATACCCTCACTCTTTACCCCCCTCATTATTTTTGGTTCTAAATTACAAAACACAACACAACTCTTTCCTTCTAACTCTTCCTTTTTATAATATTCTTTTAATCCTGCTACCAAGGTTCTTTTACCCAACTTGCCTAAATCTACCTCTAATTTATAAAGCTTATCAGCTCCTTCTATATCTTCTGCCTTAACTATTTTTCCAACTCTTAAATCTAATTTCTGCCAGTCCTTAAAGCTAATTTCTTCAGCCATTTTTCTCTTCTTTCCTTGAATTTTTAATTATCTCCTTAAATAAGTTAATAATATAATCTTCATTTAAATTAAACTTTTTAACTTTTTTCCTCAACCTGCCAAAAATTTCCTCTTCTCTCTGCCTGTCAACAATTTTAAATTTATTCCTCTTTTTTATCTTACCTATCTCCAAAACTGCCCTCTTTCTTTCAGCAAGTAGCTTTAAAATAGCATCATCTATTTTATCTATTTTTCTACGCCACCTCCCTATTTCTTTATTCATCTCATCTCTCACTTTATCTTTTTAAACAAAATCTCAGATTTTTTAATCTCTCTTATATCTAAAGGTTTTTTAATCTCTTTAAATTTTATTTCGAAACCAAAATGTTTAGCTATCTTTTCGCAAGTTTCTGGAATAAAAGGCCATAACAAGATGCTTATAACTTTAAGGCTATCAACTAGTTCATATAACTTTTTTTTATCTCCTGTCTGCCAGAGTTTATTTTCTTGAACATACTCATTACAGTTATCAATAAAAGAAAAGATTAAGTCAAGAGCTTTATCTAACTCGTAGCTTTCCATTTTCTCCTTTATCTCCTTTAATTCTAGTTTTTTAATTAGCTGATTTTCTGTTTTTTCTAAACCAAATTTTTCAGCTAAACTCGAAACTCTGCTTACTAAATTACCTAATTTGTTAGCTAGCTCATTATTATGTCTCTCTACTAATGCTTTCTCAGAGAAATCACCATCTTTGCCTTCTGCAAATGGAAATTGTCTACAAACAAAATATCTTATACTATCTGCCCCATATTTTTTAGCAAGATATTGTGGGGATATAACATTTCCTAAGCTTTTACTTATTTTCTGGCCATTAAAACTCAAAAATCCGTGGATAAAAACTGTTTTTGGCAATTCATAACCAGCTGAAAATAACATTGCAGGCCATATTACAGCATGAAACCACCCATTATCTTTCCCCAAAATATGTAAAGAGGCAGGCCAAAATTCTTGATTTTTACCTGCACCACTTAAATAATTCAATAAAGCATCAAACCACACATAAACTACATGTTTCTTGTCAAGAGGGAAAGGAATTCCCCAGGAGAAATTAGTTCTTGTAATGCTCAAATCTTGCAATCCTTCTTTAACCCTATTTTTTATCTCATTTCTTCTTACCTTTGGCAAAATAAATTCCGGATTTTTTTCATATAGTTCAAGAAGCTTATCTTGATACTTGCTTAATTTAAAATAATAAGTTTCTTCTTTAATTCTCTCAACTTTTCTTCCAGGATGATATGGGCATTCTCCATTCACCAAATCTTTTTCTGTCACATAAGCCTCACAATTTACACAATAATAACCTTCATAAACTCCTTTGTAAATATCTTTTTCTATTTTCTTTATAAACTCTTGAACAAATTTTTCATGGTCTTTGTCTGTTGTTCTTATAAATCTGTTGTAATCTATATTGAGGGATTTCCATGCTTCTTTGAATTTTTTAGCCATCCCATCAACAAACTCTTTTTCGCTTAAACCTGCTTCATTTGCACTTCTTGAAAGTTTTAAACCATGCTCATCAGTTCCAGTCAAGAACCAAACTTTTTCCCCTCTTAATTTATGCCATCTAGCTAAAACATCAGCTATAATTTTTTGATATGCATGCCCTATATGTGGCTCAGCATTTACATAATCTATTGCAGTTGTTACGTAAAATTTTTTTGTCATGATTAAGCTAAAAAATAGGAATATAAAAATCTAACTGAAAATTTATATTTTTCTTTATATCTTCACTTAGAAATAGTAACAATAGAAAGATTTTTAAAGATAAACAAATAGAAACAAACATGGCAAGAAAAGCATTTTTTAGAGAAAGAACAGCAAGAGAAATAATCTCTTTTAACTCAAGAAATATTTACAGCCAAAGAAATTTAGTTAGAAGAATAGTTGATACTCCAGAAGATAGAGCTTTAATTTTAAGAACTATGTTAATCCCAGGCAATATATTCTCATTCCCTTATGTAGAAACAGGAGCAGATGCTTCTAGAGCTTATTTGAAACATGCTCCAGACTCACAAAAATTTTTAGATGCTACTATAAGATTGTCTCAACCCCAAACTTATGAAGAAGCATTACGAACAACAGAGATACCAGCTACAATAAGGCTTAGAGACTTATCTGAATTAACAAAAAGAAGAGAAGAAGAAATAAGAACAGTAGGTTATTGTTTTAGACCTGTATTCGGAAGAGATAGAAGACTTAGGTTCATTCCTTTTTATGTTCCTTTTGAAGGAGCTAAAATAAGAACTTATGAAGAAACGCAAACCCGCGGAAGTCAAATAGAAGATTATTCATCTGTAAAAAGAGCGGCTTTTGAAGGGGGCGACTTTGTAGTGAGAGTTCCGTCAAGAACTAAAAAAAGTAAAAGATACCCTGTAAGAGTGCATAACTTTCCTTTTATAGATGTCCCGCAAAAAAGAGCTATAGCTTACAGCATAAAAACAGATTACGGACATCCAGAAGAAGAAAGAAGTATGGAAGAAGTGCCTCCAACCAGAACTTATGGCTCAATAAGAAAAAAAAGAGAATTAGAGAGGGCTGGTTCAGACATCTTTACCTTTATCCCGCAAGATGCAGCAGCAATATTTGCATTAATTAACGAATTTGGAAAGCCTCCAAGATTAAATTTTATTCCTATGGAGCAATCTCAGTTTGCATTTCCTTCAAGATTTGCAGTTGAGGAGTTATGGAGAAAATTAGGAAATAATTTGTTAATTTATGATCCAACATTAGAATCAAAACATAAACTAAGAAAACTGCATTTAGCTGAAAAATGTATACTCTTAGCCAGAAGCATGGCAAGAGGCAATTACAAACCAGAAGAAATTCTCTGGTGGGAGCCAGGAAGAGATGGCAAAATTTCTGAATATCATTGGAATTATCCCTAAAAGTTTCAAAACTAAGGAAAAATGACACAACTACAACACTTAGAAGACCTTCATACACATCCTGCTTGTCAGAACATAAAAAGTTTGCAGGAGATTATAGCCGAAGCCAGACATCCGTCAAGATTTAGAAGATGGGAAGAAATTGAAGCTCATTTGATTAATGATGGACTTGCTCCGAGTTTATCTGCTTTTCTTTTATATGAATATCAATTTAGAAAAAGATCAATAAGAGATCTAGCAGAAGAAATAAATTGTTCCAAATATAATCTTAGATATATTATGAAAAAAATTGGCATTCCTATAAAAACAATATCAGAAGCAAAAACAAAAGTAAGCGAAGAAGATAAAAAAAGAATAGCAGAGTTTATAAGAAAAGAATTGGAAGCACATAAACAAGACCCCTCAAAAAGGCTATCTTCAAATTCAGAAATTGAAGAATTATTGGGAGTAGCACAAGCTTGTTGTTATTTTGATTATTTAACAGAAGAGGAAAAAGATTATCGTAGAAGGGAATTATTCAAACAGAGGGGGCAATATATTAAAAGAAACTGCTTAGGAATTTTTGGTTTAAGCTCAGAAGAAAAAAGTAGGGCTGCGAAAGAGATGCATCGTAGGAGAAAAAAAGAATTTAAGGAGAAAGGCATTGGAATCTATGGTTTAACTCCCAAACAATTAAGCGAAGCTGGGAAGAAAGGAGGAAATAAAATCAAAAGAGAAAAAGTAGGTATACATGGAATGACAAGAGAAGAAAGACAAAGAATAGGTAGAAAAAGTGGATTAAAAACATTTAGGGATGGTACAGGTATCTTTAGTTTAAATGAAAAAGAAAGACAAAGAATACGTAGGAAAGGTGCAGAAGGTGCTAGAAAAAAGAAGAGGTATTATGTAAACGGAAGATTTCGTACAGACTCCCAGCAAGAAGGAGCTGTAGCTTTACTTTTAGAAAAATATATTCCCGGCTATAGAATTG
>CAYZDX010000030.1:0-7866 GCA_964477565.1 Candidatus Woesearchaeota archaeon
ATAATTTCTGTTTCTAAAGGTGAGGTAATATCTCCAGCAAGAATAACTAAATCAACTTTCTCTTTACTTGCTTTTTCAGCTAATTTTCTCGCTAACCCTGTATCTCCATGGATGTCGCCAGCTGCTAAAATTCTGAGTTTTCCATTTGCTTGTTTTTCTTTTCTTTTTTCTGCTCGTTTTCCTTTCTCTTTATTTTCTGGTTTAAATTTTTGTTTTTTCCTTGTTTTTTTTGTAGTTTTCTTTGCCATATTTAGTTTAAGTTAAGATTATTTAAAAATGCTGTGTTAAATATTATTTATTTTTTTAGAGATGAGTCTTTGTGGTTATCTAACTATCACCCAATGTATTGTTATATTCAACATTATATCTCACAATATTGAACTTCTTTTTATAATCTTCTTCTAAATTTTCTTTTATTAATCTTGGTTTGATGTTTATTTTTTTTACTTTATCTATTGAAATCCACTCAATTTGTTTAATTTTCCCTCCATCATTTTTTATTTTATTTTTTCTCTTGCCTCTTAATTTCGCAAAGAAAAAAAGATTTATTACTCTTCGCGATTTGTTTTTGGCATCTATGTATTCGTTTATATAAACTGGTTTGATTATCTCAACTTTATATCCTGTTTCTTCTAAAGTTTCTCTTATTGCAGCATCTCTTAATGTTTCTCCAAACTCTACACCGCCGCCTGGAAATAAATAAAATTCTTCCTTTCCATATTTCGATTTAATAGCTAAGACTTTGTCTTTTTTTATTACTATTGTTGCTGGTCTTACATCGATTTTCTCTGCCATTGTTTATTTATAATAAATTTTATTTATAAATTCTTTTAATTGTTCCAAATTTCCTTGAAAATAAAATCCTTCAACTTCCTTAACAAAATCTCTTGTCAATTTTATTCTTTTTTGCGCTAATTCTTCAGTATCTAAAGAGGGCAACAAATATTCATAATAATTATTAAATTTAGTATTCCTTCTCATCCTTCTACAGAATTCTTTAGTTAAAATCCAAAACAAATCAAAAGGGTCAAATTTCTGAATTATTGGCTTTCCAAAATTTCTTATATGGGGTAGCTCTAATTTCTCCCACCACCTCCCACCGACTCCAATTTTATTTTTTTCATTAATTTCAAAAGTAAATTTTTTATAAATCTTCCTACTTACTACTATTTAGAAGCGAGGAAATTAGGTCTCAAAAGTGATTCCAGAAAAGACTAAAGCAACTTATAAAGATAACATATTAAAGTAAGAATGCCAAAAGCAGAGAAGACAAAAAAAGGGGTTAAGGTTAAGCAAATTTGTTGATGGGAGAAAATCCTTCCAGCGTTTTCGACCTGAGATTTGAATTGATTAAAGAAGAGCAATTAATTATTTCCCAAAATTTCTTTGTCTTCTTTCAAATTCTTTTACAGCTTTTTTTAAATCTTGCTTAGTAAATTCAGGCCACATTTTTTTAAGAAAAAGCAATTCTGAATATGCTGCTTGCCAAAGTAAAAAATTGCTCGTTCTTATCCTATTTCCGGTCCTTATAATTAAATCTGGTTCAGATTTTAACCACAAGGCATTAGAGATATCCCCTTCTGTTACCTTACTTTTTCTATTTCTCAATTTATTAAATGCTTCTACTAACTCCAATCTCCCGCCATAAGCAAAACAGAAATTTAGATTGTAGTTATTATAATTTTTAGTATTATTTTCTATCTCTCTGGCTAATTCTCTTATGTGTTTAGGAACTAAATTTAAATCTCCAATAAACCTAATCCTTACCCTATCTTTTTTAATTCTATCATCTTCTTTAAATTTTTTAAACCACCTCACAAATAAATCAAATAAAAAATTAAGCTCTTTTTTTGCTCTTTTCAAATTTTCAGTTGAAAGAACATATAGAGTAAGTTCTTTAATTCCTAACTCTTTACACCATTCCAACAGCTTTTCAACTTTTCTCGCCCCGAACTCGTGACCTTTCCAAGAAGGCATGCCTCCGGCCTTTGCAAATCTTCTATTACCATCAAGAATAATAGCAAGATGTTTTAATTTACTCCTTTTAGTCATAAAAAACAAGATAAACAGATGTTTTTAAGTTTTATCAAACGCAATAATTTAAAGTTTTATATCAAGAACTTAGTAATTAGGAGCATGGTTGTTCCTGCTACCAAAGGAATTATAAAATTGTCGTCTAATCTTATTTTTTGGATTTCTATAATCAAAGATTCAAATAACATAGCTACTAAACTTCCAGATATTGCAAGTATAGGAGAAACAAAAAACATAGCAAATAATGAACTAACTATAAAACCTGCCAAATGTCCTTCTACATTTTTTTCTTTATCTAAGGGCAGTTTTATTTTGCCAAAAGTTTTGCCTACAAAATGAGAAACAGGGTCAGCAAAAACAAGGATTATTATAGAAGCTAAAGCTATATCTCTTGGAAATAATTTTAAAGTTAAAAGTATACCAGCCAGGAAAAAAAGAAATGCTCTTCCAGGCAAATCAGTATTTTTTCTTTCAAATCTATCTAACAAAAAATTAACTATAGGAATCTTATATCTTAAACTTAGTAAAGAGAGAAATCCTGCTAAAATTAAAAGAAAAAATAAATAATAAAGCCCAATTAGATTAAACATTATTAAATACAAAAGAGTTATTCCAATTAATATATGGAGGGCTTTTCTTCCTAATTCTTGATTGTTCATTTTATAAAATTCACCTCAATTTCCCCAGAAAAAGCGAATCTTATTTTCTATTTCTTGCTTTTATAATTTTAAAGCCAGTATATTTCCATAAACAAGAAGGGATTTTTATGCTTCCATCTTTCTGAATATTGTTCTCAACTAAACAAGTTATCATTCTCTCTGTTGCTATTGCTGTATTGTTCAGGGTATGAACAAATTTTAACTCACTACCTTGCTGAAATCTTATATTCGAGCGCCTTGCTTGATAATCCAAACAATTAGAGCAAGAAGCTAGCTCCCTATACCTTCCTTGACTAGGGAAGTAACCTTCTAAATCAATTGTTTTTGTTGAGGTTTTTCCTGTATCTCCAGCAGCTAATAAAACAACCCTAAAAGGCATTCCTAATTTCTTGAAAATCTCAATTGAATTATTTAATATCAAATCAAATTCTTTCCATGATTGCTCTGGAGTTGAAAAAACAAACTGCTCAACTTTTTCAAATTGATGAACCCTAAAAATGCCCTTTGTATCTTTTCCATGCGCACCAGCTTCTTTCCTGAAACAAGGTGAAATTCCAGCAAATCTTAAAGGCAATTCTTTTTCTTTCAGAATCTCCCCTGATTTATAAGCATTTATAGCATGTTCTGCTGTTCCAATCAAATATAAGTTTTCATCTTCAATTTTATATATAGCATCTTTAAAAGTATCTAATGTTATAGCCCCTTCCAATACTTCTTTTTTTAACATATACGGCGGCTGTATTAATTGAAAACCCTTTTTAGATAAAAAATCAAGAGCAAAATTAATTATCGCGAGATTTAATTTAACTAATTCATTTTTCAAATAATAAAATCTAGAACCTGCAACTTCGCTCGCTTTTTCTGTATCTACCAAATCTAAACTCTCAAGCAATTCTGCATGTCCTTCTTTTAGTCTTTTTTTAGCTACACCATATTTTTTAATTACTTTGTTTTTTGTTTCGTCCCCTGCTGGAACATCTTCATTAATAATATTAGGAATATTTTTCCATAATTCTAATCTCTTTTCTTCTATTTTTTCGAGTTGTTCCTCTTTCTCTTTTAATTTTACTGGGATTTGTTTAGCCTCTTTTATTAATTTCTCCACCCCATCCCCACTCTTCTTAGCCAAATTAATCTCCTGGCTTATCTTGTTTCTCCTTGCTCTCAAATTATCAACTTCTCTTTTCAATTCCCTCCATTTTTTATCTATTTCCAGAAAATTATCAACAATACTCTCAGGAATTAATCTTTTTTTCAAACTTTTCTTTACCTCTTCTGGATTTTCTCTCAATAAAGTTATATCTAACATAACAAATTTATTTTAAGATTATATTTAAATCTTGCGAACATCTATTTTAATTTATCTATAAAGTTAAAATTTATTAATCCTCTATTTTAATTATATTTAAAATAATAAAAAATAAAAATGCAATCTATGTTAGAAAGTGTCTATAATTACAATGTAGGGTTTATTAAAAGTGAGGAAGAGAAAAATTTGCTTCTTAAAATTTTAAAAGCAATGTCAATTATAGATAGAAAATTTTTTGTTTCTGATAAGGATTTAGCTTATTATGACACTGCATTATCGATAGGAGAAGGACAAACAATTTCTCAACCAAGCACAATGGCAAGGATGTTAATCTTGGCTAGGTTGAAAAAAGGAGATGATATTTTAGAGGTAGGGACTGGAAGCGGTTGGAACTCCTGTCTTATTTCTTTTTTAGTTTACCCTGGAAATGTAATAAGTATTGAAAAAAACAACAATTTAATAAAAAAAGCAAAAGAAAATATAAAAAATTTACAGAATAATTTAAAGAAACAAGATAAAGAAAAACTAAAAAACTTAAAACTTAAAAATATAAGTGTCTTTTCCCTGAAATCAGGAAAAAAATTTAATAAGATTATAATTACAGCAGGAATTAATAAACAACAAGAAGAGAAAATTAAAAATCTTGCTTTAAATTTTTTAAAAGAAAAGGGCATTTTAATCTGCCCGTATCAAGAAGGTCCTTTAATAATTTTTAAAAAGAATAAAAAATTAGAAAAAGAAGAAACAAAGGAGGAATATGTTTTTGTTCCATTAAGAGAATGATTAAACAAATTTTGATAGGCATAGTTTTGGCATTGATTCTCTCAGGAGCTATCTTTGCTTTCGTTGTTTTAAAAGAAATTTCAGGAAATTCTAATAATGATAAAGTTGAAGTTGAATGGAAAAAATTAAATACAAATTTTTTAAAAATAAACAAAAGTATTGTAGGAGAAGAACAAATTTCTTTTTTACTTTACAAGATGAGCGCGGATAAATTAAAAAAACAACCATTCACAGGAGATGAGCCGAGAATAGAATTTTCTGTTTCAAATGTTAATTACTGTTCTAAAGTTGTTGATGGAAACATCTTTACTAAACTTGGAGATTGTGAAAAACCAGATATTAAGGTTTCCATTGATGGAAAAAACATGATTTATTTGCTTAATTCAAATAACACTAAAGAGGATATTCAAAATTTTTCTTCAGAAGGAAAAATAAGAATAGAAATGCTTGCTTCTAAAACAACATTATTTAGTAAGGGTTATCTAAAATTATATGAAGAAGTCACAGGAGAAAAAATCCTCTAAACCTTGTTTTCGAGGATATCGAAAAGTTTAAAAATATATAATTTAATATATAGTTTAGATTATATATAAGACTAAGGGAAGAAAATGGGAAAAGATAACTTTGATATATTCTTTAGAAGAAAGCCAGCCTTAATGTTAATTGCACTAAAAAATATCTCCAAAGCAAAATATGGTTCTGTTCTGGCTAAAGAAATTGATTGCACGTACAGCCATGCTGTTAAAATTTTACAAATTCTTGAAAAACTAGGTTTAGTAACTTTTGAAAAAAAAGGCAGGATAAAACTAATAAAATTAACAAAAAAAGGAACAGAAATAGCTGAAAATATTGAGAATATAAAAAAAATTGTTGATTAACTTGCTGGGAAAATTTAAATAGTATTTTTTAATTCTTTATTTGATGGAAAAGAAATTATGAGATTAACATAACTTACGAAAAATTAAAAGAAGATTTGGACGAAGCACTAAAAAAAGCTGCATTAAATATAACTCATACAAGAAGGAAAATTTTTGGGCTTGATGGACTAGATAAAGAATGGCTTATAAAAATGGTTTAGCTGATTTGGTTAATTAAGCTCTGCTCCTATAAAATTCATAGATAAATAAGGATGTCTTGTCTCTATGCTCCTCCCCTGCTCTCTCCATAATAAATTCCTGAAGCAATAATGTGAGCTACTCTTAATGGCTCTGGAATTGCTGAATGTAAAGATGTTGTTTTCAAAATTATTTTCGCCTCTTCTAAAGATATTCCTGCTAACTGCACATAAATTTTTTTCTCGTTAATCTCTACTTCATAAATTTTTCCTGCTTTTTTTATTATATCTTCACCTTTTTTATTTATTTTAATTAAAGCTTCTAAAAATTTTTTCATTTCAGGTTTTTTTCTCATTACTACAATAACTGGCAGTTTTGTTTTCTTATTTAGTTTTTGAATATCCACTAAGTTGAAACCAGCAAGGGTTATTCCATCAATCATAATTAATTGTAATTGCTCTTTATGCCTTGTTTTATTTACTGCCTTGATAATTTTTTCTGTAGCATCTTTTCCATCTTTTTTTATTTTAAAAGAAAGAAGTCCATCAATATAATTGCCTCCACGATAAATTGTTCCTACACACAAAACTTGCCTATCTCTCATTGAAAATGGTCCATCATCTATCCCCAAAATTCTAATCTCTCTTTTTATTTTCATTTTATATTCTTTTCATGAATATTTTATTACCTTTTATTTCTTTTACAAAAAAACCATTTTTCTTGTAAAAATTTATTTTATTATATAATTTTTGTGCTATCTCTTTTCTCCTATATTCTTTTTTCACAAACATCCTCCTCAATACACCAAATTTCTTTCCAAACTTTCTTTTAATTACAACTCCAATTGTTCTTATAAACTTGCCATCTTCTTGCTACAAGGAACAAATCATAATTCTCCCCTATGTTATTTAAATCTTCAATTTTCTTGGCTCTTTTTTAAATATTTCAAATAATATCCCTTCTACAATTTCTCTCATTTGCTTTTTATCTTTCTCTCTATATATTCTCTTAATTTTATCTTATCTATCTTGCTATAATCTCTTTTCACAATACTCTTTAATAGGACATATCTCACATTGAGGATTTATTGGTTTACATATCTTCTTTCCATGCAAAATAAAAAGCCCATTAATTTCTTTCCAATATTTTTTAGGTAGGACTTTTTCCAACGCTTTTTCTGTTTTTTCTGGAGTTTTTGTTTTTACTAATCCAAGTCTCTTGCTTACTCTATTCACATTAGTATCTACAGGAATAGCAAGTTTATCAAATGCAAAAACTAACACAACATTTGCTGTTTTATTCCCGACACCTTTTATTTTTAAAAGCTCTTCTTTTCTATCAGGAACATTTCCATTATATTTTTCAATCAAAGTTTTAGCCACACCCCTCAAAATTCTTGCTTTATTCTTATAATATCCAGAACTATAAATTATCCTTTCCAATTTTTTCAAAGGGATTTCTAATAAATCTTCCGGAGTTTTTATAACTGAAAATAATTTTTTAGTAACTTCTTCAGTCACCTCGTCTCTTGTTCTCAAAGACAAAAGGCAGGAAATTAAAATTTTAAATGGCTCTTCTTTTTTTCTCATTCTATTTAAAGTTGTTCTCCTTTCTTTTGAATAAAATTTTTTAAGTAAAAGAATTATTTTATCAATGTTCTTTTTCATTTTCAATTTTTATTATTCTAATTTCTTATTACTCATTAAACTTGCTAAACCCTCTATATGAGAAATATTAAGTCTCAACAGACTATCTCTTAAACTGTTATCCATCTTAACTTTTCTTTTTCTTAATTCAGATTTAATAATAAGATAAAGTTTTTTCCCTTTTTTATCAAAATCTGTCAGAATGCATATCTTTCTTTTTCCAACTTTCTCCTCCACTTCTTCTATTTTTTCATATAAACTTTTGCCTGTTTCATTTATCACAAAGATATGTTTAAATCCAAGAATTTCTAAAGCTTCTTTATCTTTTTTTCCTTCTACAATTATTAGTTGTTCTCTCGCCTCTTCAAATTGTTTTTCTA
>CAYZDX010000031.1:0-7561 GCA_964477565.1 Candidatus Woesearchaeota archaeon
AGCCAAAAATACTAGCTAAAAAAATAAACATCTTTGTCTTTTTACCTAAATATTTACTTGCATAACCAGGAATTTGGTGTGTTGTTTTTGTTGACAAACAAATTTCTCCTAATGAGAGGTTGATTAATAACATCATTATACAGATTAAAAACATCCAAGCTAAACCAATTAAAAATCCAGTCTTAGCAACAACATAGGGAATTCCCAAAAAACCGGCTCCTATAACTGTTCCAGTTAAAGTTGAGATAGCAGTAAACAATTTATTTCTCATATTAAATTTTACCTAAAATTTAATGGGCAAAGATATTTGTTTTTTCATTTTTTCCTTAACCCCAAAGCAAGATGATAAATAAATATCGCGGCATTTCCCCACACAACAAATAACCAATAAGGAATATTAAATATCGAAGTTACTGAATAATTCCATAAACCAAATTTTATAGAGATTATTTCAGCAAGAGTTCCAAAGATAGCTCCAAAAATAAAAACTAGTAAAGTTATTTTAGATTTCCATTTAATTAAAGCTATAAAAGCAAGTGCTAGTAATAATATAGTAGCTAATAGAATTTTTCTATAAAACAAGATAGTTATAGATAAAGTCAGTACTGCAAAAATACCATTGAAAAGATTATTTTTCCATTTCATTTTTCCTCTTTTTTCTTAAATATCAATAAACAGACTTTTAAATATCTTTTTCTTTATTTTATGAAGGGCCCGTAGCTCAACCAGGATAGAGCGCCCGGCTTCGGCGAGAAATTCATAAAATAAAGAAAACTTGAAGTAACCGGATGATGAAGGTTCAAATCCTTCCGGGCCCGTTAAAGAAAAATATTAATAATTCTTTTTCCTTTTACCAATATGGAAATACCAAACCCAGAATTATGTGCGAGATGTAAAGGCAGGGGTTATTGCGGAAAACCTTGCCCTATTTTGGATAAATTTTCAAAATTTTTACCACAAACAAAAACACATTTTTCTGGCTCATCTCCTCCAGAAATTTTTGTTGGAAGATATGGTTATCCAAAAGTAAATACTGGAATTTTATCTCCTCAAGTTATGGGGGAAACGAGAGATTATAGTATGCCTGAATTGTGGCATAAAAAAAATTTTGATATAAAAACAATATTAAATTTAAGGAGTAAACTTATTTATGGAAGATTTAAGGTAGAGGTAAGAGATGCAAGAAAAGAAAAAAAATTCCTAAGCGTGATGCAAGAAATAAGTATGGCGAACAAACCAGTTGATACAGAAGTATTTCTTAAGAAACCACCAAAAAGAAGAGTTAGTTCTGACGGTTCTGTTCCATTAATAGGAAATCCAGCACCCCTTAAAAATGCAAGGCTACAAGAAAATCCTCATGTTCCCCGAAAAATAGATTATCTTACAAATGATACAGATGTTAAAGCGAGTGAGGCAATAAAAGAGTTTTATAAATCAGGGATTGAAGTAAGCAATATAATAAAAGTTTTATCAGCAGGTTTGCTTGGCCAGAAAATAAGAAGGAAGTTAGTTCCTACGAGATGGAGTATAACTGCTACTGATGATACTCTCTCCAAGTTTTTACTTGAAAAAATTCGTTTTTACCAAGAGCTCTCGAGCATTCAACTTTTCCATTCAGAATATTTAGGAAATCATTATGAATTTTTATTATTGCCAGATAAATTTTCATTTGAGGTTATCGAAGCTAAAATGTCGGGAAGTGTTTGGAACCCCTTTTCAAAAAATGTAGTGATAATGCAAGATCATGAATCTTTTTCAGGTAGAAAAAATTATGCTGAAAATGTAACAGGAGCTTATTATGCTAACCGTTTAGCTTTATGTGAGTATCTTGAGAAAATAAAAAGACAAGCAGCCTGTTTAGTAATGAGGGAGTGCAGGCCAGAATATTATGCTCCATGTGGTGTTGGCATTTTAAGAGAGGCGAGCAGAGATGCTTTTAAAAATAAACCAGAAACTTTCTCCACAATTAAAGAAGCATTAGATGCAGCTCAAAAAAGATTAAAATTACCAATTTCTGTTTTTTCTAAAAGAAGTTGGTTATTAAAAGAATATAAAAAACAGAGAAGGCTTTTTGATTTTTTGGAGAAAAGTTCTTAATTTTGTTAATTCACTAACCTAACCAGGAAATAAAAAAAGCTTCAATTAATGCAGCTATGAGTAATAAAGGAAGAACTATAAAAAGAAAAATCCTAAGAGAATTTTCTAAATCGTAATAGAATTGTTTTTTTCTCTCACCTGTTTTTGCAAAAATAAAACTTGCCATTTTTAAACCTAAACCAAGAGAAATTATCAAAGCTGGCAACTCAAAAATGCCGTGAGGAAGTAATCTTGTAAGAACTAGGAAGCCTTCTTTAGTTACTGCTCTTCTTGCAATAAATCCCAAAACATAACCATTAAAAATAACTAAAAAAAGAGGGAAAATTCCCAAGACAATTCCAGATATCATCCCAATAAGAGAAGTAGTGATATTGTTCTGAAAAATAAAGAGGAAAAGCTGATAGAAATTCATATTTGTTGTCTTTTCCAATAAACTTTTAATAAATTTTTCTATAAAATCTACAAAAAAATAAGGAAAGAAAAATCCTATACTAGAGAAAAGAAGGAGAATGAGAAAAATAAGAGCAAAATGATTCTTGGATTCTTTTAAATAATCCCAACATTTTTTATATGTAGATATCATTGACTTTTTAGATTCTTGATTTAATTAATGAGTTAAAATGTTTTTGATTTATAAAGTTTTATGAACAACTGTTAGGAAGTTTTAATATTCAAACATTCTTTCTAATGCCTTAACTTTGTTTTTATACTTTCTTCTTAAATAAAAACCATAAATTAAACCCATTAAAAATCCTCCAAGATGAGCAGAATTTCCTATTGGAAGATTTCCGAAAATTGAGGCAAGCCATGTTAAACCTAAGACTAGTGGAACCATAATATATCCGGGCAAAGAGAAAAAAGGAAAGAAAATTATTGAAAATCTTATTTTTGGGAGCAAAACAATGAATAATCCAGCTATTGCAAATATCGCCCCCGATGCACCAACAGCAAAAGTTTCAGGATTTCCAAATAAAGCATTTCCTAACTGGGAATTTCCAAAAAATCCTGCAAGAATGACAAAAGAGAGGCCTGCAAATAATCCTGAGAAGATATAGAACCATAAAAATCTTTGTCTTCCAATGATTTTTTCTGTTAGACTGCCAAGAGAAAAAAGAACGAACATATTTATTAGGAGATGGAAAATGCCTGCATGCATGAACATGCTTGTAATAAGTGTCCAAAAATATTTTCCTTGAAGAATATTAGAAGGTTTTAGGGCGATGAGATTTATATAATTTTGATTTATAATAATAAGGAAAAATCCAAAAATAAAGAAGACAACATTAATTATAATCAACCATAATGTAATACTTAAATCAAATCTTTTTATGTGTCTTCTTGTATATCTTCGATAATTTCTCATTTTTTCTTTTTCCTTTTGGTTTTCCCTTTGGTTTTTGTTTTCTTTGTAGGCTTTTTTCTCTTCTTTTTTTCTTTTGTCTTTTTTCTTTTCCTTATTGTTTTCTTTTCTCCTTGTTTTTTTCTCCTTGTTTTTTTCTCTTTTGTTTCTTTCAATTTCTCAATTTCTTTTAAAACTTCCTCTTTGTCGTTTTTCAATTTCTCAATTTCTTTTTTTATCCCCCTAATTATTTTTTCAGAATTGCTTAGTTCATAAACTTCTCCACATTCAGGACATTCAAAATTGTTCAAAAGAGCTTTTTCCTCGCTAACTTCTATTTTACAAGTTTTACAGATATAAAATCTTTTTTCCTCCCTTGTTTTAAGCTGGCTTTTAAGGTCATTTATTTTTTTATCTAAACTTTTATTCAGGAATTCTAAAATTTTTTCTTTATTAAGAGTCCAGAAATAAGTATACCACCCTTTTCTTTTATCTTTTTTCCTCGTAAAAGAAACGAGGCCAAGATTTGAAAGTTTATAAAGAACATTTCTAATTTGATTTATAGTTACATTTAATTTCTTTTCTATTAAAAATTCATTGACGTCTTTTTTGTTCATTAATAATTCTACTACGCTAACTGCTAAACTTCCTCCAATGTCCTTTACAACTCTTTTAAGAAGTGTTTCTTGCATTCAAACTTTAAAAAGTAAGCTAATAAATATTTTTCGGTTTTTTCTTTTACTACTTTAAAATTTATGCAAAGCTATTTATATAAAAAATTTTTGCTAATTTTATGTGGCCATTTAAAAAAGAAAAAGAGGAAAAGAAAAAAGAGGACATGCCAAAACTGCCAGAAGTGCCTCCTTTAGATAATCTTTCTGGAATTCCTACTCCTCCTGAAAAAAAGAGTTTATCTCTGCCTCCAACTCCTAAAACCTCTTCAGAAATATCTCAAACTAAAAGAGAAATTAAGGAATTACCTCCTTTGCCTTCTTTTCCAAAATCTGAAACAGGGGAGAAAATCACTAATCATATAGTAAAGCATGCAATAAAAGAGCCAGCAATTCCAGAGCCACCTGTTGGAGAGAGAGGAAAACCACTCACACTTGAATTAGGCGAAGACGAAATCAAGGAAAAAGAAACAAAGCCTAGGATAGAAATGAAAGTGGAGAGAAAAGAAAGAGTTCAGGAGCCATTATTTGTAAGAATAGATAAATATAAAGAATCTTTATCAAATTTTCAAGAGATTAAAAAGAGGTTCCTGGAGATAGAATCGTTATTAAGGGAGGTTAAAGAACTCAAAAAAAGAGAAGAGCAAGAACTTAATGAATGGGAAAAAGAGTTATTAGAGGCAAAAACACAATTAGAAAAAATAGATAAGAATATTTTTAATAAACTTTAAAATGCCAGAAACAATTTATATAAGAGTAGAACCTTCTGAGATTATAAAAATTAAAAGAAGTATTTTGTCTGCAGAAATGCATTTATTAAAGGCAATAAAAAATCTTAGACAATATAAGGAAATTAGGGCGAAAGAATTAACTAAAAAAGCTGATTTGAAAAGGAGATTAAGAAGATTGGTTTTAGCAATTAATAATTTAAAACAAGAATTGCCCAAGGTAAAAATGCCTAGCGAAGTTAAAGTGGAGGAAGTGGAAATATTTGAGAAAACAAAAAATAATAAGCTTGAAGAAGAGTTAAAAAGTATAAAAGAAAAATTAGAGATGCTTGAGAAAGATTAATATTTTTATTCTATTCTTATGAAAAAAATTTAAAAGTGAACTTTTTCTTAAACACATATGGAAAGAACAAGAAAGTGGCTTATAGAATCATATATAAATTTTTTTGAAAGCAAGGAGCATAAGAAAATTCCAAATTCTCCTTTAATACCTGAGAATGACCCTACAGTTTTGTTTACAACAGCAGGAATGCATCCTTTAGTTCCTTATTTATTAGGACAAAAACATCCTCTTGGAAAGAGATTATGTAATGTTCAAAGATGTTTAAGGACAGGAGATATAGAAAAGGTAGGGGATGCATATCATCATACTTTTTTTGAGATGCTAGGAAATTGGAGTTTAGGGGATTATTGGAAAAAAGAAGCAATTAGTTGGAGTTTTGAATTTCTCACTGAGATATTAAGAATCCCCTTGGAGAAACTTGCGATATCTTGTTTTAAAGGAGATAAAGAAGTGGAGAAAGATGAGGAATCTGCTAAAATATGGATGTCTCTCGGAGTTCCTAAAGAGAGAATAGCTTTTTTGTCTCGAGAGGATAATTGGTGGGGTCCGGCAGGAGAAACAGGGCCTTGTGGTCCAGATACAGAGATGTTTTATTGGAATTCTACCTCTCCAGCACCAAAAGAATTTAATCCTGAGGATAAGAGATGGGTTGAAATATGGAATGATGTTTTTATGCAGTATAATAAAGATAAAGAAGGAAATTATACTGAACTAAAACAAAAAAACGTGGATACTGGAATGGGGGTAGAAAGAGTTTTGAGCCTTATTAATGGTTTGGATGATGATTATAGAAATGAAACTTTTTGGCCTATAATTGAAAAAATTCAAGAGTTATCTGGAAAAAAATACGAAGAAAATGAAGAAGTTATGAGAGCAATGAGGATTATAGCAGACCATCTTAAAGCAGCTTGTTTTATTTTAAGCGAGGACATTGTTCCTTCTAATACAGAACATGGTTATGTTTTGAGAAGATTGATAAGAAGAGCGATAAGGTACGGGAGAAATCTTGGGATTACAAATTTTACACATGAGGTTATTAAGCCGATTTTTGAAATTTATCCGGAATATGAAATCTTGGAAAAAAATAAGGAAAAAATAAAAGAGGAATTAATAAGAGAGGAGGAAAAATTTAATAAAACACTTGAAAAAGGTTTAAGAGTTTTTAAAAAAATTGTTAAGAATGTAGAGAAAGCAGGAAAAAAGGTTATTTCTGGAAAAGAAGCTTTTTTACTTTATCAAAGTTATGGCTTTCCTTTGGAAATGACAAAAGAATTAGCTAATGAAAAAAATTTGAATGTAGATGTTAAAGGATTTGAAAAGGAATTAAAAAAACATCAAGAGTTAAGCAGAACAGCAACTCAAGGAAGATTTAAGTCTGGTCTTGCTGATAAAAGTGAAGAAACAAAAAAATTGCACACAGCAACACATCTCTTGAACCAAGCTTTGAAAATTGTTTTGAAAAATCCAGATATTCATCAGAAAGGTTCCAACATTACTGCAGAAAGATTAAGATTTGATTTTAATTTTGATAGAAAGTTGACTGATGAGGAGATAAGAGAAATTGAAAATTTAATTAACAAGAAAATAGAGGAAGGTTTGCCTGTTGAATGTAAAGAAATGGAATTAGAAGAAGCAAGAAAAATTAATGCAGAGGGTGTTTTTGATGAAAAATATAAGGATTTAAAAAAAGTGAAGGTTTATTTTATTGGAAATCAAAAAGAGATATTCTCAAAAGAGATTTGTGCTGGACCTCATGTTTCTAATACCTCTGAGTTAGGGAGAGGAGGAAAGAAATTTAAGATTATAAAGCAAGAATCAGTGGGGGAGGGTGTGAGGAGGATTAAAGCTGTTTTGGAATAAGGTTAAGATGAAAGCAATAATCCTTGCAGGAGGATTTGGAACAAGATTATGGCCTTTGAAGTTGCCAGTGCCAAAACCTTTAGTAGATATTAATGGGAAAACTTTAACAGAACATGTTTTATCTATCTTAAAAAAATCAGGAGTAAATGAAATCATTTTATCTACACATTATCAGGCAGATAAAATAATGGGGTATTTTGGTGATGGAACAAAACATGGATTTAAAATAGATTATGCTCATGAAGAAACCCCTTTGGGAACTGCAGGCCCTTTGATAGTGATGCATAAAGAAGGAAGAAAATTACAAGAGCATTTTTTTATGATGAACGGAGACAACCTATTTGAAGATATAAATTTAAAAGAAGTAGCAGATTTTCATATAAGGAATAATGCTTTAGCGACAATAATCCTAACTAAAGTGGAAGATGTATCTTCTTATGGGGTGGCGGAACTTTGGGGGAATAAAATTTTGCGGTTTATAGAAAAACCTTCAAAAGAAGAAGCTCCCTCAAATCTTGTGAAC
>CAYZDX010000032.1:0-6442 GCA_964477565.1 Candidatus Woesearchaeota archaeon
CAACAATTTCTTTTGGTATAACTTCAAGTATCTTATCGTAAGAACTATTTTTCAAATTAATCTTCTTAGTCACAAGAATGATTTTTTCCACGCTCTTATTATAGACTATTTCTATATTTCTAACTTTTGTTTCTACTCCGATATATCTTTGCAATTCTTTATTAAACTCTGCAATTTTTCTCACTTCTCTATCACTAATTTTTGTATTAGTAGATTCCATATAATCCCTTACAACTTCTTCCATATCAATATCTAAGCTGTTTTTAATATATTCTTTTGTTTCAATAACCTCAATATCCAAAGGAACTTCAGAACTAATATTATCTATTTCTTCATTTAGCTCTTTTATTCTTTTTTCTTTCAAATCTTCGCTTGTTATAAATTTAATATTATGTTTTAAATCCTGGTCTATTTGTAGCAACCTCTTTTTATAAAATTCTAAATCTTCCATTAATCCAAGGTCATCAACAGCTTCTTTTTCATCAATGTTAAAGATTTCTCTTTTTTCTATAAATTCATTTATTTTGTCAAGTAAATAATTCACTTCTCCTTGTCTTTCATAACTTTCATTAACTTCTTCTTCATTATTTTGAGCTTCTGAACTCACATTTTCAGGAGCATTTCCCACACTGAAAAAATTCCCCTTCCAATCATAATTTGAAGAATTATCATAACATTCAACATCCCAATAATAATCCCTTTTTTCAAAGTCCACCATTGGAACTTTAATCAGCTCATTATTCTTTACATCACTATAAGTTTTTTGGTATATCAATTCAAGGAAATTGTCTGAGGAGTTATAAAGACTGAATGTACAGTTAGATAATTTAACATTATCAGAAGCTTTGAATTCAAAAGTAATGCTGTCTTTATTTATTACGGCATTATCTTCTGGATAAATTAAATCAATTTCAGGAGATTCTGTATCTTTTTTATTAATGACCTCTACTCCATTTTTTGTAAAACTGAACAATTTTCCATCAATTATTGCAGTTAAGTTTAAAGTAAAATCTCCAGAAGAATTATAGCTATGTGTTATGGTTTTAGTTACAGAATTAACATAAGGCCAAAAAGTTTCTATTTTGCTTTCTCCGTCACCAAACTTTAATTCATACACAGAAATTTTTTCTACTGGCGAACTAATGTTTATATTAAAACTAATTTCTTCCCCTACTCCAATATCATCATTATCAAAATCAAGACTCATACTTGCAACAGAAAAATTTCTTTCTATAACAACCGTCTCCTTTAAACGATAAAACCCTACAATAACTTTGTAAAGCCCTATTTTAGTTAAATTTGTTGATAAGATTGTATAATTTATTTCACTCGCATTAAAAGTTTGGTTTATAATTGTAAAATTATTAGGGTCTCTTAACAAAATATTTATTTTCCCTTGTTTTGATTTAATCTTTAAATTAACATCTTCTTTTTCTTTTAAATAAACTTTTTCAGGGCTTGAAACATAAAAAGTTTCATTTACAGAGAAATTCCCTATTTTACTTGAAGTTTTGTTTCTTTCTAAATCTTTGCAGGTTATATTCCAATAATAATTTCCATTTTCTAAGTTTAATGTTAAGTTGGTTTTATTATTCTTTAATTCCAAGTTTTCTATTTTATTATTTAATTTAAAAACACAGGTTAAATTTTCATAGTAACTATAATTTATATAAACTCCAAAATTTATTGGATTATTCACCTCTCCTTCTGGAGCTTCAACTTTTAAGGTAATATTTTCCCCTTCTCCTCCTTTATTTTTTTCTATTATAATCTCAAAAATTTGAGTTGACAAATGAGGGACTATCCAGCTTACCCTATCAATTAAACCGTTTTCATTTTCATCATAATATTCTATTCCAAATTCTTCTTTTCCAGTTATCTCTATGCCTTTATTTTTCCAAAAAATTCTTATTTCCTTTTTTTCTGCTTCTTTTGGCAAATTAGAATAAACTCTTAATGGCTCTTCAATATGCTCCTTACTTTCTATTTTTATTTCTTTTTTTCCTTCTTTTTCAGATTCTAATTTTTTAATTTCTACTTCTTCATCTTCTGTAACTAATTCAATTTCTTTTTTTCCATTTTTATATAATATTAATTCCCCCTTTTTTTCTTTTTTTGTTGAATTTTCATCAGATTTGTTATTTAAATTATCAAGATCAATATAAGTTTCATTTTCTGTACCTGATTCATTTATCTCTTCTTTAATTTCATTTTCTATACCTGTTCCTTTAATATTCTCATCATCTCCCTCCATTTCTCCTCCACCCACCTTATGGCTATCATTTAAATCCAAACTTATATTCCTTTCAACTTCTAAATTTTCAATATCCAAACTTATATTTTCTTGATTAAAAGAAACATTTTTGTAAAGCTCGTTAGTGTTATTTAAATTTTCATCAATATTGGTTTTATTTTCTTCTTCACTTTTATTCTCTTGTGGGATATTTGTTTCTATATTGCTTGCATCTGAAACATTAACATCAGATTCTTGATTTTTATTATCCTCTTGCAAGTTTTCTGAAAAATTCTTTGAAATTAAATCTTGATTTTCATGTATATTATCTAAAATCACTTCCTTAACATCTTGATTTTCATTGATTTGAGAAGAATTATCTCCTCCAATTACAACAGTTATAAGTGCAATGAATAAAATGAAAAAGATAAACCCTTTTTTAATCATCATTTTATATCTCCTTTTGAATTTTTATTTTTTTCCTTTAAAAATCCTTCATTATAAAGCCATAAAACAATTATTTTTCCAACAACATCTTGCTCATTACTTCCAAGAATCCCAACCAGTTTTTGTATAATCCTTTTTTGCTCTAAAGTTATAGTTCCTTTAATTGTAACAGTTTCTGCTCGGGGCTTTTTTAATACTTTTTTAGGCATAAAATAAGTACTGAAAAGTACTTTATAAAGGTTTCTATCTAAATGATTTATAGAGAGTTCTTAAACAATCTCTAAAACCAGATTTCATAATAATATAAAGTTAGTAAAGTTTGAAATAGCTGCTATTAATAGAATAATTATCAAAAAACTAATGAAATTTAATGCTTGCCTAAACTAAACCTAAATTAATAATTATTGTAAAGTTCAGAAAAAAAGCATGAAAATACAGGCATAATTACCTGACGAGAAAAGCATTAAGCACTTGCTAAAGAATATTTTAGCTGACAAAGATAATATTTTGGCGAGATTAAATAAAATATATCTGTTCATAAAAAAATTGAAAAAGCAATTTCTTGATGACGTTCATTCTAAAAGTTTTAAATTTATAGCAAAAAATGATTTATAGTTTTGTAGCTTATATAAAAATTATAAATCTCTTTATTATGGAGCTTATTTTTTATAAAGAATATATAAGTTAATTTAATGGAAAAAATCAAGCTAAAAACCTAAATAAATTTTAATAAACTGAAAAACATTTAAATAAACCCCAATATTATTATAACGAGAAAATGAATATTAAAAAAGGGGTTTTAATCTTTATTTCCTTCATTTTTCTAATTAGCTCTCCCTCCATATATTCTGAAACACAAACAGAAATAAATGTTGCAGATTCTGGCCCAATACTTCTTTCACCAATACCAAACCAAACCTGGCCCTCTAATCAAAATAATTTAAATGCTTTTGATTTAGATGATTATTTTCTTGAGCCGAATGGACAGCCAATGAATTATTCATATTCTAATGTAGAAAATATTACAATTATAATTAATGCAGATAATGAAGTTTCTTTTTATCCAGATGCAAATTTTACAGGAACAAGAACTGTAATTTTCACTGCAACTGATGGAACTTTTAATACGCAAAGCAATATTGTTTATTTAAATGTTGGAACAGACCAAGAAGCTCCAAAATGGTATTCTCCATCAAGAACTCCTGCGACAGTTTATCAAAATACTTATGTGAATTTTTCAACTTTATGGACAGATAATGTTCAGCTTTCTCATTATATTTTTTCAATAAATCAAGGAAGCGGATGGACAAATTACTCTGGAAATTTCTCAGGAGTTTCAAATACCTCTTTTTACAGGTTACAAATAAGTGCAGCTTCTGGAACAACTGTTTATTGGAAATTTTATGCATATGATACATCCAACAACATGAATGTTACTTCAACACAATCTTTTATAATTTCTTCAAGAGAAGAAGAGGAGGAAGAAGTAACTACTATTTCTGTAGGGAGATTAATAGAACGAATTATTCCATCAAAACCAAGAACAGTAGAGGATTTTACAATAGATGTCACTGGCTTCAAAATTTCATTAAGGCAAGGCTCTTCAACAACAAGAATAATGAAAATAACAAATACAGGAACAAAGACCTTATCTTTTACTTTAAAAATTGAAGGTTTGGAAAAATATGTTGTTTTGGATTCAACATCATTTGATATTGAAGAAGGAAAATCAAGAGATGTAACAATAGATTTCTCAGCATTAAAAACAGCAACACCAGGACAATATTTTGGAAAAATAATTGTTACAGGAGGAGCGACAACAAAAGAAGTTCCAATAGTGTTGGAAATTAAAGCTCTTAATTTAGAATTTGATATTCTTGTTAATATCTCTGAAAATTATAAAGTAGTAAAGCCAGGGAAAATTATTAAAGCAAATATTACAATTCTTAATATAAAGGATATAGAAAAAACAGACGCAGACCTTTATATTGCAATTAAAGATTTTTACGGGAATGTTTATGATTCTTCAGAAGAAAAAATAAGTTTTGTTTCCAGTTTAAGTTTAGAGAGGGAGTTAAAAGTTCCAGAAAATACTGAAGAAGGTGTTTATATTTTTTATGCAAGAGTTTCTGATGAAAAAAATATAGCAATAGACTCTGACACATTTGAAGTTGGAGTGAGATTTAAGTTTCTTGCATTTATTAAATCTAGCTTTATTTTTCTTTTAATTTTATTATTAACTTTAATTCTTGCAATTTTAATGACAAAATACAAGAGAAATAAAGAAAAAGAGAGAATCTTAAGCTTATACTTAATGCTCAATGAACTAAAAAATTTGATAAAAGAAGAAAAATTTGACGAAGCTATTGAACTTTATATTAGAATAAAAACAATGTATCACGAAAAAATTTCAAGAGAAATTATTGAAAACAAGGAGAAATTAAAAGAAGAGGTTAAAAAACTTTCAGAAAAACTTAAAACTGATTTGAAGAAAATTCCAGAAGAAGCAAAGAAAGAAGAAAAAGAAAAAAGCAAGGAAAAGAAAGAAAAAGAGGAAGGAAAAGAAAGAAGTGAGGAGAAGAAGGAAGAAAAACAAGAGAAAGAAAAGAAAGAGGAGAAAAGAGAAGAAGGTGGCGAAGATGAAAAAGAAAAAGAATAAAAATTACAGCAAGAATACAAATAAATAGAAAAATTAGAATAAAATGCGAATTCAAAAAATCAAAATATTTCAGCTTTACTTTTTTATTTTAATTTTGAGCATAATCCTTTCAAATTTTGTTATTGCAGATTTTTTCGGTAAACCGATTGAAAAAGATTACTACACCATTTCAAAAAGCAAGATTGAATTAAGAACATGGAAAGATAATATTGTAGAGGAATATCTTGATATAGAGAATCTGGGAAATACTGAACTTTCTTTAACCTTCTCTGTCTCTTCTGAACTTTCTGATATTATAGAATTTTCTAGTTCAACAATAATTATTCCTCCACTAAATAAATCAAGAATAAATTTTTTAATAAAAGGAGCGAACATAGGAAATTATTCTGGAGATATACTTATTTCAGGAGGAGTAGATGAGAGGATTCCATGTAACATAACAGTTGTAGAAGATTTAGAAGGGCCTCTTTTTTTAGTTGATTTGGAATTTGAAAAAACTTCCTTTCCTTTAAATAAAAAATTACAATTTAAATTAATAGTTAACAAACTAAAAAATTTAGAAATAAATAATGTTAGTTTTTCATATTTTATTATTGATGAGAATAATCAAACCTATGCTTTAGAAGAAGAAGTAAAAAATATAACAAATTCCTTTCAAGAACTTAAAACTTTTGAGTTTCCTGAGAATTTAGGAGAAGGAAGAAATTTCTTAGAAGTTAAAATCAGTTATAATGGCAAGACCACACTTTCAAGATCTTTTTTTGAAACAAGAATTCCTTTTCTTTATAGAAAACTTTTTAATTTCCTTCAAGTATGGTTGCTGATTTCAATTTTAACTTTTATTTTCTTAACCTTCCTTATTTTCTTTTTAATTAAAAGGCACATTGAAAAAAAGAAAAAATACAGAATGAAACTCAATCTTAAAAAAATTCCTAAGAAAAATCCAGAATTTCTTCGGCTTGGAAAAATTGCTGAAACAAACATTCCAGCTTATTTAGAACCAAATAGATTAATGACTCACTGTATTGTGGCGGGGGCAACAGGGGGAGGAAAATCAATTTCAGCTCAAGTAATAATTGAGGAAGCTTTAATGAAGAACATAG
>CAYZDX010000033.1:0-6255 GCA_964477565.1 Candidatus Woesearchaeota archaeon
GTAGCCTATGTAGCTTCTATGAAAATGCTGAAATTTTTGAAAGGTTTAGAAAAAATTAATAGAGCTATTAAAGTTATTATAGCCTACTTTATGGAAAAGAAAGCCTTAAAACTTGCCGATAAAATTTTAGCGAGAAGTAATGCAATAGTTGAGGTAAATCGTAAAAAATTTGGTGTTGATGAAAAAAAACAGGAAATTTTTACGCAAGCAGTTGATTTAAAAAAATTTAAGCCAAGGAAAAATTTTCAACTTAAGAAAAAATTAAAAATAGAGAACAAAAAAGTTATTTTAACTGTCTCTCGTTTAAGTCCTGAAAAAGGCATTGGTGATATCATTGAGGTATATAAAAATCTAAAAACAAAGAATGTTGTTTGGATAGTTGTTGGGGATGGCAATCAGCGAGAAGAGCTTGTTAAAAGAATAAAAGAAGAAGGAATTAAAGGGATATATTTCGTTGGAGAAAAGAAGAATACTGAGGACTATTATAATATCTCAGATATTTATGTTTTGCCTTCTCAACAGGAAGGTTTTCCAAATGTTTTATTAGAGGCAATGGCTTCTGGCCTTCCTTGCATTACTTTTAAATCAAATCCTCCCCAAATAATTCTTCCTGATGAAATATTAAAAAAATCTGGTTTTGCAGTTAAAAACGAAAAAGAAATGGCAGAAAAAATTGATTTCTTGTTGGAGAATGAAAAATTGAGAAAAAAAATGTCTAGGGAGGCAAGAAAAGAAGCTGAAAAATATTCTCTTGAAAGAATTGGAAAGAAGTTTTTAAATATTATTGAGAAAGTGGTAGAATGATAATAAAAGCGCGAGGAAAGAAGATATATTGGAATATTGTTTCAGAAGAAGAGATGAAAAAAATGCTAGAAATTGCAAAAAAAGATTATAAAAAAGCTATCGAGAAGATGCCAATAAGCGACTATACAAAAGATTATATTTTGAATGAAAAGAAAAGAGGAAAGATTGTCGAACTAATATTAAAATTTGTTAAAGGAAAGGAAAAGAAAGTTTTGGATGTTGGTGCAGGTTTTGGAGCAGTAACTCTTGCTTTATCAAGAAATTTTGATACAACCGCAGTAGATGTTAATCCTTTTACTTTAAAATTTATTAAGTATAGGGCAAAACAAGAAAAATTAAAAATTAAGACAAAATTAATCAACCATATTTATTATGGTCTTCCCTTTAAAAAAGAAACATTTGATGTTGTTTTAATGAACGGAGTTTTGGAATGGGTTGGTGAAGGAATAGAAGGAAATGTTGTAGAAATACAGAAAAAAGTTTTAGAAGAAATTAAAAGAGTTTTAAAAAAACAGGGATTTCTTTTTTTAGCTATAGAAAATAGAATTGCTCTTGACTGGTTCAAAGGAAAAACAAGCCATGTGCCTATTAAATATATTGATTTGCTTCCAAGAAAATTAGCTAATTTTATTTCAAAAAGAAAACTAAAAAAAGAATTCCGAACTTATATATATACAAAATT
Source organism: Candidatus Woesearchaeota archaeon (assembly GCA_964477565.1). Taxonomy (GTDB): domain Archaea; phylum Nanobdellota; class Nanobdellia; order Pacearchaeales; family GW2011-AR1; genus CAYZDX01. Next base: position 1,487 of record CAYZDX010000033.1, read on the forward strand.
AGGATACAAAAAACTATTAAAAAAAGTTGGTTTTAAAAATATAAGATTTTATACAGCCCATCCCACCTACCAAAAACCAGAAAAAATTTACAAAAACAAAAATCCTTTTGTGAATAGTTTTATAATCATTGCGGAAAAATGAAATTTCTTATTTGTTCTGATTATTATCCAGGCCTCAATGGAATTGCCATTTATACTAAAAATTTATCAACTGCTTTGATTGAAAAAGGACAAGAAGTAGGGATAGTTCTATTTTGAGAATAAGAGAAAAAGGAAAGAAAAAGTTAAGGAATTAATGTAAAAAGAATAAGAAAAGAAGCTGAAAAGTATTCTTGAAAAAAACTGCTGAAGAACTTTTAAAACTTGTGCGTGAAAAATAAGTTTTATAAAGCTCTTTTTTTTAATAAAAATATGATTAATTATAGCATACTCAATGTTTTATCTGAGAAATTTTACATACAAAATTTTGATTTATTTATAATAAATTTAATACTCGCGATAATCATTCTTGCAATTGGTATTTTTCTTGGAAAATTTATAAAATACGGCTTAAAAAGATTAATTGAAAGAAGCGGTATTGAAAGAACTACAAGAAAAAGTTTTATAGACCTTTTATTAAATGTAGCAAAATGGAGTATTTATTTGCTTTTTATTAGTTTAGCTTTAGATCAGCTTGGCATACCTCAACTTACTTCATGGCTTACCTCTATACTTGTAGTAATCCCTGCTCTTGTAGGCGCTTTGCTTTTAATTGTTATAGGTTTTGGAATAGCAATATATTTAAGAGATTTAGTTGAAGAATCTCAAATTTTGGAATGGGAAATTTTAAGCAAGACATTATTTTATTTTGTTTTTTATGTTTTCTTAATTTTCGCTTTAAAAACTGCTTTAATAAACCAGAATAAGCAGACAGTTGATATTTTAATTATCATTATAACGACAATTGTTGGGATTTCTGTAGCTTTTAGCCATATGCAAGAAGCAAAGGGGAAAAAATAATCATCTCACAATTTTTCAATTAAAAATATCTCAAGTTTTTCAAAAAATAATTTCTTTTCAGCTACTTTCTTTTTCTTGAAATTTTTTTCCAAAATTTCATTTATTCTTTTTCTTGGAGTCAAAGAGGAAAGCAATAAAAGAATTTTTCCATTCTTAGTTAAATAATTTTTTACTTGCTTCAAAAACCTTAAAATTGTTTCATCCCCTTTTTTTCCTCCAGTAACATCTTTTTCTTTATCATATCTACAACTTGGAAGATATGGGGGATTAAAAACAATTAAATCAAATTTTTTTCCAGAGAATTTTTTATTTTTAAATAAATCCGATTTTATTACTTCAATACCAAAATTTTTCACTTTCCTTACAACTTTTTCATCAATGTCAGAAGCAGTTATATTTTCTCTACTTACTCCCTCTTCAATTAAAACTTCGCTTATTATTCCAGAGCCAGTTCCCAAGTCTAAAACCCTAAGATTTTTATTTTTTAAATATTCTCTTAATATTTCAACTAAAAAATAAGAATCTTCTTCAGGCAGATACATTCTTATCCAAAAAAACCTATAATTTTATCTTTAAAAATAAAAAGTGCTCCAAGAATAATTAACAAAAATAAAAGAACTATCACCAGTACAATTATTAGTGATTTAGAAACTCTTTTTTTAGGATTATTTTGGTTAGTCGAAGATTTTTTTTCTGATGATAGTTGTGGGATTTTTGGGATTGGAGGATATTGCGTTTTAGGGAGGGGTGTTTGTGGGGAGGGCCTTGGCGTCTGCGAAGAAGTTTGGGGAAGAACCGGTTCATTTAAATTTGAAGGCGGAATCTTTGGAGATGGGATTTGACCACTTAAAGAAAAAATTGCAGCATTAACATCTTCAATATTATAGCCTGCATTAATAAAACTTCTTTTTGCTTCTTCTAAACCAAAACCTCTTTCTATGGCTTGTTTTAAACCTGCAGCAATATCTTCTCTTATTCCCATAATAATTAAAATGATAAAAGGTTTAAATATCTTTTCGAATATTTAAATTTCTAAAACTTGGGAGTTTTGCATTATATGACAGTCTTTTCCTAATTTATATCCTAATTCAGAAGCTAATTCAGTTAGAGCAGTCAGTTTGGAAAGGTCACCATGGGCAGGAATAATATGTTCTGGTTGAACCATATTTATAAAATCTCTTAAATCTTCTCTTCCAGCATGTCCTGAAACATGGACATTATTAAATATCCTACAACCTTTCTGTTTTAATCTTTTTTCTAATTGTGTTTTATTAGCCACATTTATCGGCGCAGGAATTGTAGAAGAAGAAAAAATAATGTGGTCTTTTCTTGATAATTGTAAGGGCAACTCTTTTCTTGCAATTCTATCAAGAATACTTCCTGGCTCTCCTTGATGCCCTGTGCATACAACGAGATATTTATCTTTGTTTTTATTAACTTTTTTTAATAAAGAAAAAACTTGTTTTTTATAGCTTGCTAAGGTTATGTCATTTTTGAATGGACAGAGTTTTGTTTTTATCGCAGCCCCAACATACTTATTTAAACTTCTTCCAACAAAAACAATTTTTCTGTTTAGTTTTTTTCCTATATCAACTATGCTCTTTAATCTTGCTATGTGGGACGAGAATGTAGTTACAACAATTCCTGCGTTTTTGTTTTCTACTCCCAATAAAACATCTTCAAGTAATCCCTTAGCTATTTTTTCACTTGGAGTTTTTCTTTCTTCTGCAGCATATAAACTTTCAACAATTAAAACCTTAACACCTTCTTTTGCCAATCTTTTGATTGCCTCGTAATTTGGTTTTTTTCCTAATTGAGGATAATTATCAAATTTAAAATCATTAGCATATAGAATCACACCATCATCAGTATGTAATGCTAAAAAAGAAGATTGTAAAGTTGAATGTGTAATATTAATAAATTCTAATTTATATTTTTTCTTTCCAATTACAATACAAGAGGAATTTGGTTGTATCTCTTTTATTTTATTATAAAAGTTTATGTTAGCATCTTTAATTAAAGTTTTTAAAACCTGGGCAGTAAAAGGAGTTGCTAAAATATCTGCTTTGTAACGGTGTGCAAGATAAGGAATAGCTCCAATATGGTCAAGATGGGCGTGACTTGGTATAATCGCCCGAACTTTTTCTCTTAAATTATATTTGTCTAAAATAGTATCATCTGGAACTGCCTCTAATTTTCTTAATTTTCCTTCGTTCATTGAAGCATTTCTTTCAATTTCTTCTAACTCAACTATTGGAGGCAAATAAAGTCCGCAATCAAAAATAAAAACATCTCCGTTAACTTCTACAGCAGTCATATTTTTTCCTACTTCATTATATCCTCCAATACTATATATTTTCATAATCTCTAAAAAAGAAATTTTGTATTTAAATACTTTCGCAATAATTTTAGAAACCTCCTGAGAAATAAAAGAGAAAATTTAAAAGTTAGTAAAAACAAATTATTTTATGAAAAAAGCAGTTAGGGTATATATTTTTGGTATAGTTCAAGGCGTGTTTTTTAGAAACTTCATTAAGGGGCAGGCAGAGCTTTTGAATATAAAAGGTTATGTTAGGAACAAGGAAGATGGAAGTGTTGAGGCCTGGATTGAAGGAAATAGTGATGATGTTAAAAAAATGATAGAAAAATGTAAAAAAGGGCCAAAACACGCTGTAATAAAAAGATTAGATGTGGTTGATGAAAATTTTCATGGTTTTAAAGATTTTAAAATAATTAGATTTTAACTAAATTTGGAGGGAAAAATGACAGATTTGGTTGTAAAAAGTAAGATAAAAGAAGTTGTAAAAGATTTGAACGTGTCTAGCGAAGTAGCAGAAGCTTTGAATAAAAAAGTTGTTAAATTGTTAGAAGAAGCAGCAGAGAGAGCAAAAGCCAATGGTAGAAGAACTTTATACGCAAGAGATTTATGAACTTTTACACCATAAAAATAGGAAGTAAGTAAATTTAGATGGAAGAATCTTAAACTTCCCGCTAACCAACTAAAAATTTTCTTTTTTATCTATAGAAAAAAGTGAGTAAAGAATATAAATATGATTAATATGTTAGAAATCATCAAATTTAAATATATCCCATTTTTTTCTTTATCATGGGAAATAAAGAAAAAGGGAGTAATGCTGAAAGAGAGTTATATAAAAAATTTATTGAGGAAGGTTATAGAGCTGTTCGTGTTGCAGGAAGCGGGATGGCTGAAGAAACCTCTTGTGATTTAATTGCTGGAAAAAAAGGGAAGAAATATGCTATTGAGGTTAAGGCAAGTAAAAACTCTGCGAAATATATAAGTAAAAAACAAGTAGAGGAGTTTATTATTTTTTCTGAAATTTTTTCTTTAAAACCAATTATTGCTGTTAGGTTTAATAGGGAAGGCTGGTTTTTTTTGAATCCAAAATATTTGGAAGATTCTGGAAAAAACTGGAGGATTTCTTTGGACAGAGCAAGAAAAAAAGGCAAGAGGTTTGGACAGATGTTTGGGTAATGGTGTTTTTCTGAAAAAGTGAATCTATTTAAATTTTTTTAAAATTTTTTCTAATTTTAAGAACCAAATTTCCTCTCTCCAGAGGTTCGCAAAGATCGAAGATACCATTCTTGACGGAGAGTGTAGGATCCCTCATTCTTCTGCAAAATACCATCTTTTACCATATCCTCTAATGCTTCTCTCACCCTCTTTTTTTCTACATTTTTTTCTGAGATTCTTAAGAGAAAAACAACACTTTCATAAGAAAGACGATTTCCTTCATTCCCCCTTGCAGAGA
>CAYZDX010000034.1:0-6163 GCA_964477565.1 Candidatus Woesearchaeota archaeon
TTTGAAATTAAAACTAAAGGCATGAAAGAAACTATTTGTGGGGGTGGAAGTTATTTAGTTAATGGGATTCAAGCTACAGGAATCTCTTTTGGCTTAGAAAGATTAAGTAATTTAGCCAGGATTAAAGTGGAGGAAAAAAGAGTTTTAATTTTAAGTATAGGGCAAGATGAAAAAGCCATAAGATTAGCTGAAAAATTAAGAGATAAAGAAATTGAAGTTAGTTTGTGGTTAAAAAAGGGGATAAGCAAGGCATTGGAATATTCTAATTCTTACAAAATCCCTTATGTTATTTTTATAGGAGAAGAAGAAGTAAAAAAAGATAGATATAAATTGAGAGATATGAAAACAGGCAAGGAATTAATGATTTCTGAAAAAGAACTAGTAAAAAAATTAATTTAAAAAGTGAGAGATTCACAAATATATCTTATGTATATATAGAGAAGGCGGCTATCTTGTTGAAAGGAGATGTAAAACAAGCTATAAAAAATTTGGTAAGTGAAAGCAATATAAAGAAAACAAACATTTTTATTAAAATGACAAAATAATCCACTTCCTTGATTTATTAAGCTTTTTTCTTCTCTAAAATAATTTGTGTATGGGGATAAGCAAACTTGACTTTCTTTTCTTTTGTTATGGCTTTAAAAATTTCCTCTGTAATTTTTGAGTTTGTTTCTTGTCTTTTTGGAGCGATAGTATAATATCTTACCCTAACATCAATACCTGAAGGTTGAAAGTTAAGCCTGATAAAAGGTTTTTTTGGAACCTTCTCAATAAATTCTTTTGTTATTTCTTCAGCTATTTTTTTTCCTAAGCTTTTTGCTAATTCAATGTGGCTATCATAGGTTACAGTGAATGCAACTTCATCTAAAATATATTCATTTTGTGCAGTATAATTAATTACATTTTGTTCAAATAAAACTGAGTTTGGTATAATGATTACTCTTCCAGAAGTTTCCTCCCCACCGATAGTCCCCCCAAACTCATTTAAATAGATGTGAGTTATAGTAATATTTATGACATCTCCTCTTACCTTTCCAATGATAATTCTGTCTCCAATTTCGAAGGGTTTTGTTATAATAACCATTAGCCAGGCGGCAATTCCTGTTATTGGCCTTTGCAATGCCCATCCTAATGCTGCTGTTAATAATCCTGCTGCAATTCCTACACCTGTAAAGCCACCTGTAAAAGAAAGAACAATAAAAACAATTGTAAGAAAAATAAAAGTATAGCTTATAAGATTGATAAAAACAATAACATTGTGTCTAACTTTTTTGGTTTTAGCTCTTTTAATTAAAGCTTTTTTTACAAAAGTATTTAAAATTATATAAATAATAAGAACTCCTGCTATGACAGACACTATTTTAATAATACTCCCTATTCCTAAAGGCATATTCACCATTTTAGTTTATATATTTATTTTGATATTTAAATCTATTCCAAGTTTCCTTTCATTATTTCACTTGTTATGTCAGAGAAGTTAGCAAGAGGATTGTCAAATCCTGTTTCTTTTGCCAGCTTTTCCTCTTCTAATAATTCTTTTTCTAATTTAATCTCCTCTTTTAAATTTTTATAGTGCTTATAAAGCCAAATATAAATTTCAGAGAAATGTTTTTCTTGCTCTAAAAATAATTTTTTTTGGTTGTCGAGATGTAAGCAGGGAAGAAAGCAAGCAATTTTTTCTTCTTTTTTTCCTCCTGTTAATTCCGAGTAGCTTAGCCTTTTTTTTACTTTTGTTAATGTCAATATTTTTGCATAAAGGTGTCTTATCCTATCTTTTATACTTATTTTTTGTTTTGGGAGAACTATTTCTGTTTCTTTTTCCCTTATTTTTTGCTCAACTTTTCTATTTATCCTTCTTGTCTCTGTTTTAATAGCTTTCTCTAGAGCTTCCATTAGCTCTTGTAGAGAAACTTTTCTTTGTCTTTGCAGGGGAGTTTTTGGGTACAATTCTGGTAAATTTCCTTCCAACTCAATTTTTTCCTCGCGTTTTGTTTCTTTTTTTCCAAATAGTATTTCATCTATACTTTTTAGATATTTTTTCAAAAGCAACTCAGATTTTAATCTTAAAAGTATTGAAGCAGCTAACAAAACTTTGCTTGAAATAAAAAAATTAGCTTCTTCCAGCTCTTTTATTTTTTCGAGATATTTTTCAGCTAGAAAAACAAGGTCAATATCCCATGGGTCAAGCTGTTCTGTATTTATTAAGTCATAAATAATTGCCTGCCATGAAACTTCTTTACTTGTTAATAAGTCATAAAGCTGTTCGTTTCCTATTTTTTCCTCTTTTTTTATATGTTCCATAAAATATAAGGAATAGTAAAATTTATAAACTTTGAGTTTCTTAATATATTAGGACTAAGGGTAATAGAAGAGGTATTTATAATAGAAGATTATTTTAGGATTTACATTATCTTTAAGAACAGAAGACTAAGGGAGAATAAGTTAAGGCAAGGGTTAGAAAGAGCAAAATTATGATTACTATGCAAAATAAAAAGTGATGTTATTTTAAAATAGTAACAAAACCGAAAAGTTTATAAATACGAGATTATTAATATTATTATCACCTCTTTTTCCCCAGGAGAGGCGAATCAGCACCTCTTTACTCAAGCTGAATTCGCCTTTCCCAGGGTTTTAAATATCTTACATTACCTATCTTATTCAATTAATAAAACGAAAGTTTTTAGCAGAATAAACCATTACTTTTTTAGGTTCTGGTCCTGCTTTTTTATATTTTTAAAATAAGTTATTTTGTTCTTACTTATTTTTCCTTACTTAAGAATTCAGTGTAGTGACAGCGACCGCAATATAATCTATTTTTTCCTTTCATTAAAAATACTCCTGGGCCACATCTTGGACAAAATTTCTCTTTTTTTATTTTATCACCCTCTATGATATACTTTTTCCATCTTTGCGAGGAAGGCTTATTCTTATGGGATTTTTTTCCTTTTTTTTCTTTAGTTTGACTTTTCTTAGCCATTTTAACTTTCTACATTTTCCTCCTTTTTTTTAGCTTGTTCATTTTCAGTGTTGTTTTTCTTATCCTCATTTTTAACGCTTTCTTCTGTATCTTTTACTTCTTCGTTTCCTGTTTTTTTAATTTGGTCTTGAAAAATTTCTTCTAATTTTTTCTTTCCTTGCTTTATTATTTTCATATTAATTTGTATGATGTCACGAGAAATTGTGTTTCCTCTAACTGTTTTCCTTAATCTTAATCCCTTTGGGGTCCTTCTTTTTTTCTTGCCTTCTTTTCTTGGAATCTTCTTTAAGCCAAAACCTCTTGTTAATAAAACTCTTTTTAATCCAGTTCCTTCTACTTCTTTCATTCCTGGAAATCCTGCTTTATCTGAAGTTCCTGTAATTTCTAATTCGTAACCTTCTAATTCTGGTTTTATCTCCTTTCCTTCTATTTTATCGCCTATCTTTTTCCCAATTAAAAATTCTGTATCTACCTCTAATTTAAATGTTTTTCCTTTTTCTGATATATTCAATTTAAATGGCATATTTGTAAATTGAAAAATTGGTTTTTAAATTTATGCTTTGTATTGTATTGTTAAATTAATTTGTCTTTTAATTTTTAAGGAAATGATTTTTTAATTAAAATTTTTGTTCCCTTTTATAAGCTTATCATAAACAGAATTATTAAAGCAAGAATTATCTCAATTAAACCTATTTTCACAATAGTTTTTCTGTCTTTTGCTATTTTTTTAATTTCCCTTGCTATTTGTTTTGAGAAAAGAGATAAGAAAATTCCTTCTGAAATTAACATGAAGGAAATTGTTATCAAAATAATTTCTATTGCTTCCATATTTTGAAATTGTTTTTGGATATATAAAAATTTATTTATTATTGATTTCTGGAGAGAATAATAAAAAACTAAACCCCCCACATAGCGTCTTTTTTTCTTTTAATTTCTGCTATTTCTTTCAAAACTGAGAGTTCTTCTTGGCTTAATAAATCCTTGTTTTCTTTAAATTTTTTAAATTGGTTTTTACTTATATCAGAATACAAGTATTTGCTAGATTTTAATTTTCTTTCAAAATTTGTTCCTGGTAAAGATATGGCAACCTCCTCCCCAACCCCCACCTCATCAACATTTTTCCCTTCTTTTTGGATTCCTTTTATTCTGCCTTTTTCTTCTCCAGTTTCATCTATTAAAAGTATTCCTGATTTGAGTTTTCCAGCTAAAACTCTAACACCAAAAATAGCTGGATTACTATTCCTGAAAACATACTGGGACAAGATTTCTACTTTGAATAAACTTGCTAAACCAAGAATTCTTTGTCTTTCTATTTCTTTTCTTTTTTCTTCCTGCCACTTTTCAAGTTCTTCAATTAATTTATAAATAACTTCTCCGGTGAAAATCTTAATTTTTCCGACATCTCCTACATCTCCTATATCAACATTAAAACCTAAGATTACAGCATTAACAGGGTCTTCTTCTAAAATTGTTTTAGCTGTCATAATATCTTTTTTATTTATCTCTCCTATACCTGCTTTCAGAACTTTAATGTTGTTTTGTTTTAATAAAGTAAGCATGGCTTCAAGAGAACCCAAAGATTCTGCTTTTATTATTATCCCTCTATTATCTGTTTTTATCTCGTCTAATTGCTTACTAAATTCCTCTTCTATCTCTTTAAGATTATCTTTTAAAACCCTGAAAGGCATTCCTGGTAAGATGTCCCCTGTATCTGTTAATTGCATTCTTATTCCTATAGCTGCTTTGACTTCTTTTTTAACTTCAAATTTTTCACATAGAGGCAATACTTCTTCCAATACTCTTATTTTTGTTATAATGGGTTTGTTAAAACTTGCTATAACTATTTGATCACCAGCTTTAAGTGTCCCGTCATAAAGGACAGCTTCAATATAATTTAAAGATTTAATTTTTTTTATTTCAAGTATTACTCCTCTTGCTTCTTCTCCTAAAGTCAATTCTTTTGTTAGAAATTTCTGCGATAATCCGCAAAGAACCATTATTAATTCTGCTAAACCATCCCCCGACTTGGCTGAACATGGAATTAGAGAAATCTTTCTTGTAAAATCTTTTATGTTAAAAAACAAATCTGATTTGAAACCATGAGATTCTAAAGCTGCTATAATTTTGTATAGTTTTTCTTGAAATTCTTGTTTTGTTCTTAAAGCTTGCTTTTCTATATTCTTTTTTAAATCTTTATCTAATTGCTGCCATCCAGAAATTTTGTCAATTTTATTTAAAGCTACAATAAAAGGGGTTTTATTTTCTTTTAAAATGCTTAAAACTTCTGCGGTTTGTGGCATTATCCCTTCATTTATATCTATTACAAGAATGGCGAGGTCTGCTAAACTTCCTCCTCTTTTTCTTAAATTTGTAAAAGCTTGGTGTCCTGGAGTATCTATAAAAAGAAAACCCGGAATTTTTAATTTTATGCCGTATTCGTCAATTAAGTAACAGCTCTTTTTGATATTTTCTGATGGAAATGAAGTAAAAGAGATTTTTTGTGTTATTCTGCCTGCTTCTTTGTCTGCAACACAGCTACCTCTAAGTTTATCTAAGATACTTGTTTTGCCATGATCTACATGTCCTGCAATTGTTACAATTGGTTGCCTTATCATTTTTCCTTTCAGAATTTATCTTAATTTATATTACTCTTTAGTAAAAATTTGTTTTTAAATGTTAATGTTTTGGGAATTTTTGTTTAAAAAGAGTTTTTAGACATATAATATGATTTTACCTATATCTTTAACTCCTTCTACTTTTAAAATATGTTTTTTCTAATATTTTACATAGCTCGTTTAATGCCCTTACTAATTGCTTCTCTTGCTCTGCTGGTTTTTCTAAAGAAGAAATTAAAACCAAACTCCATAAATCATTTTTAGGAATGTTAGCGAAATCATACTTTTTAACTTTAAATTCAATTCCTATATTATAATCTATATTTTCCAATAACCTCTCTAAGTCCCTAATTTTCTCTGCATCTTCTAATTTAAATACAAATACTGCCCGGTAATCTTTTATGTTTCTTGATTCATCTTCAAGTCTGCCTGCCCTGCCACTAATATGTCTGAGGTGCAATGCTTTTAATAGAAATTGTCTTGCATTCTCATAAACAGTTTGGAGATTTTTTTCATATCTCATAATATAATTGTGCTTTTAATCTATATATTTTTATTGTTAAAAAACAAT
>CAYZDX010000035.1:0-5965 GCA_964477565.1 Candidatus Woesearchaeota archaeon
CCCTCTTTTTATCTCTTCTCGTAAAGAACCTACAGCTGTAGTAGCAAGAATATACTTACAGCCGAGCTTGGCTAAAGCATAAATATTAGCCCTGTAGTTTACCTGGCTTGGTGGAATCGTATGTTTTTTTCCATGTCTCGCAAGAATGCATACTTCAACCCCAAAAATTTTTCCACAAGTAATCAAAGATGAGGGTTTTCCGTATGGTGTCTCTACCTCTTTTTCCTCATAATCTTCAAGCAGTTTAGGGTCATCTAACCCACTACCGCCTATAATTCCTATTCTCATATCCCATTAAAAGAAAGTTTATTTAAATAGATTTTTCTGCTGTAAAATATATTATATAGTAAATTAAAACAAGACTTCAAGAAAGCTTAACAAGAAAATGAAACTTCCCAAACCTAATGAAGTAAGAAAGCCAAGCAAAACTTTAGCTGGAGTTACGCCAATAGCTGTTATGTGTAAGCCCCGTCCTTGTTTACATGGAACTTGTTTATATTGCCCTTCTCTTAATGTGCCTCAGAGCTATACTCCTTTATCTCCAGCTGTAATTCGCGCGAGAATGTTAAATTATTCTCCTTTCTTACAAGTTAAAGCTAGATTAAAAGCATTCAAATTAATGAACCATCCAACTGACAAAATTGAGATAATTGTTATGGGTGGGACTTTTCTCGAATATCCTCTAAAATATCAAAATAATTTCATTAAAAGGATTTATGACGCTTTAAACGGCAGGACAAGTAAAAATTTAGAGCAAGCTAAAAAAATAAATGAGAAGGCAAAACATCGATGTGTGGCTTTATGCATAGAGACGAGGCCAGATGTTGCTGGCAAAGAAGAAATAAAAAGAATGTTGAAATTTGGATGTACAAGAGTTGAGTTAGGAGTTCAAGCAATAGATGATGAGATTTATAAGAAAGTTAATAGGGGCCATAATGTCAAAGATGTTATTGAGGCAACTAAACTTTTAAGAGATTCTGGATTTAAAGTAGGCTACCATATTATGCCTGGATTGCCAGGAAGTAATTTAAAAAAAGATTTAAAAATGTTTAAAGAAATTTTTTCTAATCCAAATTTTAAACCAGACCAGCTAAAAATTTATCCTTGTCAGGTCTTGAAAGGTTCGCAACTAGAACAAGAATATAAAGAAGGAAAATATAATCCTTATACAAAAAGAGAAATTGAATCTCTTCTCATAAAAATGTTAAAAGAAGTTCCAGAATATTGTAGGGTTATGAGAATAATGCGGGAGATTCCTCCTTGCTATCTTGTAGCGGGAACAGAAAGAATTGATTTGAGAAGGGATATAGAAGCCCACTTAAGAAAAACCAACGCAAAATTAAAAGAGATAAGATTTAGAGAAATTGGTTTTGCTTTAAGAGATAAAAAAAATAAGGAGATTAACCAAGATTTAAAATTAAAAATAATGAAATATAAAGCATCTAAAGGAGAAGAATATTTTTTGCAGTTTGTAAATAAAGATAATATTTTATTTGCTTTATTAAGATTAAGATTAACAAAAAATCAATTTTTGCCTGAATTGGAGAATGCGGCTTTAATTCGCGAGCTACATGTTTATGGAAAAGCTGAAGAAATTGGCAAAAAAGGAAAGGGAATACAACATAGAGGTTTGGGAAGAAGATTAATGAAAGAAGCAGAAAAAATTGTTAAGAAAAATAAAAATAAGTGGAAAATTAAAAAAATAGCTGTAATTTCAGGAGTTGGAGTTAGAGAATATTATAGAAAATTAAGTTATAAATTAGAAGGAGATTATATGGTTAAAAGAATATAAATTACGAAAAAATAAAACCAAGTGGAAAGAATAGTAAAATAAAAATTTAACAAGCCACTGGTTGAGGATAGACTAGACCACAATTTATTTCTTCTCCTGTTTCTGATTCTACAATTGCTGCTATATTCAAAGAGCTTGCTTCTGAAGGAAAATTTAAATCTTGTGTATTATAAACCCTAGTTCCAAGTTCTTCTGGTACATTAGTCAATGTTTTAACATCTCCTAAACTCTCTCCTGAGGAGTCATAAAAAACAACTTTTATTGCTTTAATTTCTCCTTTGTTTAACGTCACTTTTAGTGTACCTGAAGAACAATTAGCATTGTCAATAGATAAATCAACATCAATACATTTTGTCTCTACTCTTGCTGCTGATTTTTGTATAGCTGGTTTTAAAACTGCCCAAACGATTCCAATAGCTGCTACTGATAACAGAACAATTAAGATAGTGGCCACAACAGCAGATATACCTTTTTTTTGCATTTTTTACCTCCTTTAATTTATTAAAATAAGTTATTGCGGTATATAAATTTAACGATGAGTAAACCAAAATTCATATTCTCCCATCTCATTTATCCTATCAAATCTACAAAAACCAAACCTCTCAAACTGAATTATTTGCCCTAATTTTAAATTTTTAATTGCAATCTCTGCAATTCCTGATATCCATTCTGCATTATCCATTAATATCCTGACATTAACAAAATCAGAAACCCAGTTTATTTTTGGAATTTTTTTATTCTCTGTTCCAGTTATAATTACACTATCCTTTTTCAACTTAACATTAAAAAGATGCATTAATCTAACCTCTTTTCCTTCATAATTTTCAAAATCTCCTCTTGAGATATAAATATCATTAACTTTAATTTTCCTTCTTTTATTTTTTTCTGGGTGTATCTTGACGAAAACTTCCTTAATTGGGATTTCTCTTAGATTAAGTTTAATTGGCTCTTTACAAAAAGAATATCTTTCAGCTTCTTTATCTATAATTTTTCTATTTATAGATGCGAGAAATTCAAAATCAAGATTTGATTGCTGTTGGTTCAGTCCTATTTTTTTAATTAACTCATAAAAAGTTTCTTTAACAATACCTCTTCTCTTTAAAGCTCTTAATGTCATTAGTCTTGGGTCATCCCATCCAAGATATTCTTTTTTTTCTATTTTTTCTCTTATTTCTCTGCCTTTAGTAATAGCTCCAAGAACATTAATCCTCCCGTATTGTATTATTTCTGGTTTTTTTAAACCTAGCAATTCCCTAAGATAATTCTGCAATTCATTTCTTAAAGCAAATTCATTGCTTCTGAATATATGGGTTACATTCATCATAGAATCTTCTATTGCATTATAAAAGTCATACGTCGGCCAAACTTTATATTTTCTTCCATGCCTATAATGTTCTTTTTTTATTTCTCTAAATAAAATTGGGTCGCGCATAACTCCATTGTCAGATAACATATTTCCCTTCAATCTTAAAATAACTTTTTTTCTTATCCTTCCCCCTATAAATTTTTTCCACTCTTCTAGATTTTTCTCTATATCCTTATATCTACAGGAACATTCTTTTCCTTCTCTTCTTAATTTACTTATTTCTTCTTTTTTACAGTCACACATATAGGCATTACCTTTCTCTATCAATTTTTCTGCATAACGATAAAGTTTAGGTATGTCATCAGAAACAAATTTAATACTAGAAACTTGAATGCCAAGATATTTCAAAACATCTTCTTTCATAGCATCAACATATTCTTGAGAAACTTTTTCTGGATTGCAATCCTCAAATCTCAACTTACATTTTCCCTTATATTTTTTTGCATAATAATAATTTAAAAGAAAAGAGAAAGCATGTCCTATATGGTTATATTTTGATGGTTCTGGAGCAATTCTTGTTATAATTTGTCCTTCTTTCACATCTTTAAGTTCTGGCATCTCTCTTCTTGATTTTTTTTCTTTTTCTTTTTCTATTTCTTCAAATTTTTCTTCAAATTTTTCAAATTCTTTTTTCCTTTTTTCCTCAGAAAGAGAATTTATCCTATCAACTTCTTTTTTTATTAGAGGCATAATCTCCTTTATATCTTGTTTTTTTAAACCCTCTTTGAATAAAGATTGTAAAACCTTCTCTGGCAAGGCTTTCCCATATTTTATAGAATTATATAATGCATTTCCAATAATTCTTTGTTTCCATTTTTTTTCTAATTCATTTGCCATCTTATTTATATTATATTTGGATGGGGGATATAAAAATTTGTTGTTTTTTCGCTTTTATTTTATTAATCTTATTTAATATACCCTCCTTTTTGTAAATTCCATAATTTTCTGTATTCTCCTGGTTGTTTAATAAGCTCTTTATGTTTTCCTTGCTGCACTATTTCCCCATTTCTCATCACAACTATTTTATCAGCCTTCATTATTGTTGAAAGTCTGTGGGCTACGATTATGCTGGTACGATTTTTCATCAGCTTCTCCAAATCTTTCTGAATTTCTGCTTCTGTTTCAGAGTCAAGAGAGGAAGTAGCTTCATCTAAAATTAAAATTTTTTTGTTGGCGAGAATTGCACGAGCAATAGAAACTCTTTGTTTTTCTCCTCCTGACAATTTAACTCCCCTCTCTCCAACAATTGTTTTTTCTTTTTTTGGAAGATTTTCTATAATTTTATCGAGCTGTGCAAATTTTATTGCCCTCATAACTTCTTCTTTTGTAGCATCTGGTTTAGAAAATTTTATATTATTATAAATCGTGTCGTCAAATAAAATAGGTTCTTGAGGAACTATCGCCATCTCGCTTCTAAGAGATTCTTTTGTAAAGTCTTTTATGTTTTTTCCGTCGATTAATACTGCCCCTAACTGCGGGTCATAAAACCTGTAAAGAAGTTTAATCAAAGTAGTTTTTCCACAACCAGAATGCCCAACTAAAGCCACTTTTTTTCCTTTTGGAATTTTTAAATTAAAATTTTGGAAAAGTTTTCTCTTTCCGTATTGGAAACATATGTTCTTGAATTCAATTTCTCCATCCCTAACTTTCAACTTTTTTGCATTTGGCTTGTTTTTAATCTCGTTTTCTATTTTTCCGTATTTAAACAAAGCATCAAAATCTGCCATGCTTCTGTAATATGCCCTAATTCCATGAACAAAACTATATAAGGGCCAGAATATATTTCCATAAATAGTATAAATAAATACTAAAGTACCTATACTGATTTTTTTGTTCAATAAATCAAGTAAAGGAAAATAGATTATAAAAAATGTTCCTAGGCCTAAAATTATGCTTTGTCCTGCATCAAGGGCTTTAAAATAATCCCAATATTTAAGAAAAGCCCTTCTTGTTTTTTCAGCTAATTTTTTGAATTTTTTTCCAACTTCTTTTTCTTTTGAAAAATATTTTACAGAATCTATATTTGTTAATATATCTGCAAGATTTCCTTTCTCAATATCTTCTGTTTTGTTAGCTCTTATTGCATGCTTCTTCTGAATATTTTGCAAAATTAAGCTATAACTAACAAAGGTTACAGATGTAAGAACGATAACTAATGCAGGCTTCCAGCTGAAATATGCTAAACTTCCTCCAACAATTATTAAATTGAAAATTAAAGGAGTTAGATTAAAAACAATAACATCATTCATTCTCTCAATTGCTCCCCCGCTTCTTGTTAAACGGGATATTAAAGAACCGGTTTTATGTGATGTGTGAAAGGAATGTGAAAGATTTACTATGTGATTAAAATATTTTCTTTTTAAGTCGAGGGTAACATTTGCTGTCAGTTTATTTAATAAGCCGAGAAAATTCCAGCTTATAATCGAACGGATTAGAATGACTGAGACGAATACTGCCCCCACAATAATTAACGTGATTGTAAAAGGAGATTTTTGTAAATTTCCTGCAACAAATTCTGTTCCTTTATCAACTATTATCTTAAATAAAAATCTATCACTTGCTTTTAAAACTTCTAATATAAAACTTAAAACCAGAATACTTACAAGTAACCATTTGTATTTTTTTACAAAACTAAAGTATTCTTTTAAATTATATTTATAATCTATTTTTTTTGCCATTTGTACCAATCTTTAGAAAATTTACTTAAAAGAGATTTAAATAAAAATCCCTGTTTTAATTAAAAAAAATTAAACTTATTAAATCTTTTTACAATAACAACTTTCACCCTCTTGGACACAGACTCCTTT
>CAYZDX010000036.1:0-5951 GCA_964477565.1 Candidatus Woesearchaeota archaeon
AGAAAATAATTTTAGTGTGTCAATATAAACATCTTTAATAGCATGAAAAACTTTTCCTGCTTTAGAAGAATCAACTTTTTCCCTTATCATCTTTATATAGGCTTTTGATAAATCTAAAAAAAGCTCTTCTATCTCTTTAATAATCTCATCAATTCTATAATCTTCCATTAATTCTGTAACCTTTTTGATTGTTGAATTTTTTCTTGAAATTATGTATTCTTCTTCTATTTCCAAATTTTTATCTTCTTTTTTTTCTAAATCTTGCAAGAATTTTGAGATATTATAAAGGATATTCAAATTCCTTTGCTTTATTTTTACATCTTCCCAATTGAAATTTATGTTTTTTCCAGCATTGGTTTGGCTCATATAATACCTCAAAACATCTGCTCCATATTTTTCTACAACTTCATAAGGAGAAATTATGTTTCCAAGGGATTTTGACATTTTCATTCCCTGATAATCAAGAATCATGCCATGACAATAAACTGCTTTATATGCTGAACGATTAAAGGCAATTGCAGAACATATCTGCAACATTGAAAACCACAAGCTAACTTGTTCAGTAGCTTCTAAAATAAAATCTGCAGGAAATAAATCAATGTATTTAGAAGTTCTGGGATAATACAAACAATTCCAAGAAGCTGTGCCAGAATCTATCCATACATCTATTACATCTTCTATTCTCTTCATTTCTCCACCACAAGAACATTTCCACTTAACTTTATCAATCCATGGCCTATGCAAGTCTTGAGGAATTTCTCCAGCTTTTTCTTTTAACTCTTTTATACTGCCAATTACATCTATTTCCCCACATTTTTCGCATATCCATATTGGCATTGGACATCCCCAAAACCTTTGTCTCGTAATTCCATTATCTCTTAAATTTTCTGTCCACAAATCATAATTTTTTTTGCAAAATTCTGGTTGCCATAAGACCTTTTGATTAAAGTTTAAAATTTTCGGAATCAGGTCTTCTATTTTCAAAAACCATTGTTCTGTAGCCCTAAAAATTACTGGATTTTTGCATCTCCAACAATGAGGATATTCATGTTCAATTTTAGTTTCTGTTATTAAAGAGCCCACATCTCTCAAAACTTTTATGAATTTTTCATCATCTTGTTTTGCTCTTAAACCACTAAACTCTTTCATATTTCTGAAATAACCTTCTTCATCTAATTCATTAAAAGCTTCTAAACCATATTTCTTTCCAACTTCATAATCTTCAGGGCCACAACCAGGAGCAGAATGAACTAATCCCGAACCAGCAGTTACATCAACATATTCCTTACTTAATATAACTGTATGAACATTTTTCCATTTTTCTTTTAGGTTATCATAGATTTCCCTTAACTTGTCATAAAGGGGATGCTCGTATTCTAAACCTTCTAATTTGTTTCCTTTAAATTCCTCTACAACCTTAAATTTTAATCCTAATAAACCAGAAATGAATGTGGCAGCTAAAGCTTTTGCAACAATCCATTTTTCTTTTCCATTTTCTGTTTCTACTTCTGCCTTAACATAATCTAAGTCTGGATTAACCATCACTGCCAAATTAAAAGGAATTGTCCATGGGGTTGTGGTCCATATTATTAAGTATCCTTCTTCATTCTTTAATTTAAATTTCAAGAATATGGAATTTTCCTTAACATTTTTATATTCTAATTCATGCTTTGCTAAACTTGTTTCGCAATGAGAACACCAATGCATAATTTTTTTTCCTTTATAAAGCCGTTTTTGTTCCCATGCTTTTTTGATAAACCACCATATTCCTTCGATAAAATCAGATTTTATCGGCCAATAAGCATTTTCAAAATCCATCCACACTCCCAACCTCCACAAATCTTTATCCATTTGTTTAGCATTTTTACTTGAGAATTCTATACATTTTTTAATAAATTTCTCTAAACCGTATTTCTTAATTTCCTCTTTATCTTTAAGCTTGAGTTGTTTTTGAACAGCATTTGCTGTAGGTAAGCCATGCATATCATATCCTGCACGGTCCCATACATTATAGCCCTTCATTCTTTTATATCTCATTACAATATCTTTCATACTATTATTCCATGCCTGTCCAATATGTATCCTTCCAGAAGTGTATGGGGGTCCCTGCAAAAAATAGAATTTTTTTCCTTTTTTATTTTTAGATTTAACTTTCTCGTATATTTTCTTTTCTTCCCAAAACTTCAAAACACTTTCTTCAATTTCTTTGAAATTATACATTTTATCTTTTCTTTCAAGCTAAATTTAATTTAAATATCTTTTTCTTTCAAATTCAAATAGTAATTAAAAGCTTTTTCTAAAGCCTCTAAACTTGATTGTATTATATTCTCACTAACACCAACAGTTGAAAATTCTTCTCCGTCTGAAAAATCTATTCTCGTCCTTACACTACTTTCCACACCTTTTGATTTTGCAATTCTAACTTTATAATTTATTAATTTCAATTTATTTATGCATTCATATTTTTTTGAGAGAAGCTCGCTTAATGTTTTATATAGAACATCTATTGGGCCGCCTTCTATTTCCTTTTTTATTTCCACCTCCTCCATATTAATTTCAAGTTTTAAATAACATGAACTTTTATTTTTCTTTGTTGTTATTTCCCAATTTTTTATTTTAAAAAAATTCTTATAGTTTCCAAAATATCTGTTTATAATAATATATTGCTCTGCCAAAATATTTCCTATATCATAACCTTTAATTTCCATTTCTTTTAATTCTTCTAAGACATTATTAATTTTTGTCCTTATTTTTTCATCTCTTTTATCAAGGGAAAAACCAAACTGATTTGCTGCATTGATTACACATGCAGACCCCCCTAAACTTGTCAGCATAAAATTATGATTAAGCCCAAGAACTTCTGGCATTATATGGGTATAGCTTGCTCCTTTTGTTGTTGCATCTATATGTATACCTCCTTTATGGGAAAAAGCTCTTTCTGACACAAATGCCTGCCTTATCTGTTTTGGTAAATTCGCTGCTTTATAAACAATCTCGCTCAAAGATTTTAATTTCTCTAATTTAAAATTTAATTTTATATTTTTTTTCAATATAATTAAAGGGATAAATTCGCACAAATCAAGATTTCCTACTCTTTCCCCCAAACCATTGATTGTTCCTTGTATTTGCTCAACATAATCAAGAGCTTCTAAGGAATTTGTTAAAGCTAAGCCGCAGTCATTATGCATATGTACCCCCAATTTAACTTCCAACTTTTTATTTTTGAAAAATGCGATAACCTTTTTTATAGCTTCTTTAATTTCTTCTGGCAAGCTTCCTCCATTTGTATCGCATAAAATTATTCTTGATGCCCCTGCCTCAACAGCTTTTTCTATTGTTTTTAGTGCATACTCTGGATTGTGTTTAAATCCATCAAAAAAATGTTCTGCATCATAAAAAACATCTATGCCATTATTTTTCAAAAATTTTATGCTCTGGAAAATTTTTTCTAAATTTTCTTCCTTACTTATTTTTAACTGCTTTTCAACATGTTCTAGCCAGGTTTTTCCGAAGATGCATGCATATCTTGCCTTACTTTTAATTATTGAATTAAGATTCCTATCTTCCTTTATATTTTTGGAGATGCTTGTAGAACCAAAAGCTACAATATTTGCCTTTAAATTTTCTTTTTTTATTTTTAAGAATGCCTCTAAAACATCTTTGTGTATTGGCCATCCAAGTTCTATAAAATTAACACCAAATTCACTTAATGCTTTAGCTATTTTAATTCTATCTTCTAAACTAAACTTTACTCCTCCTGCTTGTTCTCCTTCCCTTAATGTGCAATCATATATCTCTAACTTTAACATTTTAGTTCTTGCAGCCAGAAAAACAGCTGCAAATTTAGATAATAATTATAATAGAAATTATATTTATGGCTAAGATAATTCTAAAAAATTTGAATTTATTAAGTTTATCTTTAGCCATGGAAATTTCAAGGAACTTTAATATTTAAACTTTTCTTTTGTAATAAGGATTTAATTCTCTTTAACTTCTCCCCTCCTGTAATAAACTCTTAAAGTTTCCTCGCCATTATAAGATATGCTTTCTTCTTTAAAGTATATTGTTAATTTTATTCTTATACAATTCAGCTACCACCCCTTTATCTTTAGCAAGCTTTTGAGGTATTTTGTCGTTTAGGTTTTTCTTGTTTTTTAAGAAGAAATTGTGTCTGTACCAATAATAATCTTAAATACTACTGCTAAATTTTTGCCTTTTGTAAATTCAGGGGGTTAAGAGAGCTCTAATTTTTTTCTTGCCCTTATACTTAAAACCCTAACTTTATTTTTTAATTTCTTTTTTAATTCTTTATCCATAGTGGCAACAATTATTTTTCTATTTTTAACAAAATTTATAATTCCAGAATCGACATGGCCTGAATTTAAGTTTATAATCTCAAAGGAATCTTTAGTTTTGCCTATGATATCTAAAGCAAGTTCTGCTCTTAATTTTTCCTCTCCTTTTTTATTTTCTTTTAATTTTTCTAATTCATTTATAACCTCAGAAGGCAATACTAATTTTCCGAAATTTTCTGCTTCTAAGAAATCTATACCCTCTTTTAAGCAAGTTAAAATAAAACTTGTATCAAGTAAGATTTTCATAATAAAAAATAGAGATTTAAATTTTTAAATCTATTCAAGAAGAGATTCTTGATAGTTTCGTTAAATTTTATTGAAATATTTGCGATTCTTATAGGAAGAAAATCATAGGCGAAGGAGTTAATTGGATTCTCTTTTTCATTCTATATCGCGAAAATAATTCCCTATGTTTTTTCAATAAACTTTTAGAAACAGAATCTAAATTAATAGTTCCCTGTTGCAATTCACGCGCCATTTCTTCTAAATCAATTCTTCTCTTAATCCATTAATTTCTATTTGTGTTCTTCTTATCTTCGTAGAAACCCCTTCCCCATTTTTGTCTTCTTTTATGAATAGCTTCTACTAAATCCAAAATTAAACCAGAATACTTCAGTTATGATAAATATAGAATGAAAACTCGGCGAGTAGGATTTTTGGGATATAGTTGAGGCTTTTAGTAGTCGTGGGCTAAATCCCTCGCCGAAGCTCGGAACTTACACCCCGACTCTATCAACGTCATCTTCTATGACGGCCTTTGTTGTCTCGTCTTGCGGACGGCTTCGGGCTTAGATGCATTCAGCCCTTATCCGCACAGAGCGTAGCTACCCAGCCTCCCCATGAGAACTGGTACACCAGAGGCTCCCGACCCTTGTTCCTCTCGTACTTAAGGGTCGTTCCACTCAGACAACAACGCGCCTAGTAGATATCATACAAACTGTCTCGCGACGTTCTTAACCCAGCTAACGATCCCTTTTAATGCGTGAACTCCGACACCCTTGGCAGCTTATGCACTGCCAGGATAGGGAGAGCCGACAGCTGTGTACCAAACCGCGCCGTCAATGTGAACTATCGGGCGCGACAAGCCCGTTGTCCTTGAGGTACCTTTTCTGTCATCCACATGCCCCATTAAAAGGCATTGTGGGTTCGCTGAGCCCAGCTTTCACTCCTGCGTTCCTTGCTTTTCGGAACACAGTCAGACGAGCTTTTGCCTCTGCACTCTACCCCGGGTTTCCAAGCCGGGTGAGCTCGTCTTTGGGCCCTGCAGATATCTTTTCTGCAGGGTGCCGCCCCAGCCAAACTGCCCACCTACTGTTGTCCTCTTACGAGTTAGTAACTTCATAGAAGATAGGTAGTATTACACTTTCGCTCCATCTTCTCCGAAAAGAAGATTTCAACGCTCCTACCTATTCTATGTATCCTCTATAAAGCTACAGCAGCAAGCTGCAGTAAAGGTCTACAAGGTCTTCGCTTCCCACTAGGCGTCTCCGGCATGTTCACCGAACAATGTGTTCAGAAGGTTCTGGTTAGGGACAGTGACTACCTCGTTAAACCGTTCATGCACGTCGCCATTCAGACGACAAGGCATTACGCTAC
>CAYZDX010000037.1:0-4269 GCA_964477565.1 Candidatus Woesearchaeota archaeon
GGGGGTAGAAAAAATCATTTATAGCTGAACCTTCCCTCAAAAATTCCGGATTTATTGCAAGAGCAAAATCTTTTCCTTCTTTTTTCCTGAAACATCTTCTAGAACTTTTTTGTATATTAACATTGAGTATTTAGGAAAGATTAAAAATCTATCTAATACAATTTTTTTTAATTTTTTTGAATGATGCATGTTTCTATTTACATTAAATTCTGAGTCTATGTTATCTAAATTCTTAAATAATTTGGTATTAAAAAGTGTAGAATATATAAGATTAATAAAATTAAAAATTCTTTTTAAGTTTCCCTCTAATAATCTCATAAGAAAATAACCTTTTTCCATTAGAATTAAGATTATATAGCCTTGCTTTTTTGTCACTCTTTCCAGTTCCTTTAAAGTTTTTTTTATATCTACATAAAGCAAAACTCTACTACAAAAAACCATATCAAAATATTCATCTTTGAATTTAAGATCCTCCATATTACATATTAAAAAATTTACTTTTTTATTTTTTATATTTTCTTTTATTTTATAATTTCTATCTATACACAATAATCTCCTTGGCTTTAATTTCAGCAAGATTTTTATATAATGGCCCTCTCCACACCCTGCATCTAGTATTCTCTTACCTTTTAAATTAAGAGACAATAATTCAGAATATACTTTAGATTTAAATACTCCATCGTCAAATTTCATTTTCCTTGGATTTTTAAAAATTTTTCGAATTTTTTAAGTAGTTTTTTATTTTTTAACACATAAGAATGAGCAAGAAAAACTATTTTTTAATCTTTTCGGAAGAGTAAAAAAAGTTTAGTAAGAAAAGTGAAGATAAAAGGGGTAAGATACGAAGAGAGAACAGACTAATTAGTAAAAAAAGAAGAAAGTGAGATTTCTTTAATTTTCATATTTTTTTCTTTAAGTTTTTTGTTAATTTTTATTTGTCTAAGATAAGTTAAAAAATGGGTAGGAAAGAATATTGTCTGAAAAAGAGGGAATTCTGTAATAGAGAAGTCTTCTTCAAAACCATATTTTTCTAGCAACCCAAGCAGTTCAAAGTCAGCAGAGAATTGTGGGGCTCTAAAATATTTTGGGTTCTTTTTAAAAATTTTTTTATATATTTCTATTGAATTTTTAATTAAATTTTCTTTCTCATTGTAGTTAAGTGAATCAAATCTTTCATGTTTATAGCCATGTAAACCTATTTTTCCATAGAGAGATAATTTCTTGAAAATAGTTGGATTTGATTCGAGAAGTTTAGCTGGAACAAAAAAGGCAGTTTCAATTTTTACCTTCTTTAAAATTTTTATTATTTCTGGAATTTCTTCAATTGTTTCTATGTCAATCGTAAGCAAAATTTTCATATATTAATAATAAAAAGTCTTAATATAAATTTTTAGTTTTTGGAGCAACTAAATCTTCTCGCATAATGCATACATAAATCTCCCACCAATTCCTAACCAAAAAAAAGGTTTATCTAGAATCTTTATTATCTTGCTTACAATAGGAAATCTTCTTCCTTCTGCAATTTCGCAAATTTCAAATTTTTTGATTTTAAAGCTATTCTCTCTTAACATTCTCTTAAATTGCCATGGAGTAAATGATTTTTCATATCCACAAGTCCAGAAATTTGTTTTAAAGATTTTATCAATTATCTGCTGCAAGATTTTTATAGGAACAAAAAAACTTATCCTGCAAGGAACTGAAATTAGAGCTTTCCCTGATGGCTTCAAAACTCTATAGATTTCTCTTATTGCTTTTTCAGTTTCTGGAAAGTGTTCTATAACACCATTACAAAAAACAAAATCAAAGCTTTCTTTTTTAAAGGGTATTTTTCTTACGTCTCCTTGGATTATTCTCGCCTTTATTTTCCATTTTCTTAAATTTTCTCTCGCTTTTTCAACAAATTCTGGATTGAATTCTAAACCAACCACATTATTTCTTTTAGAAAAAAAATGAACATAAAGTCCGGAACCACATCCTGCTTCCAAAATTTTTTTGCCTTTAATATCCTCTATCCATTTTAAAGGTTGTTTTCCTTTCAATTCCTCCAAATCTTGTGGTTTATGGAAGTGGTCTCCGAAAATAATTTTCTTCATAAATTAAAAATTATATCAAAAGGTTTATAAAGTTATGGATAATAAACTTCTAAAAATGAAAAATTTTCTCGAATTTTATAAGAAAAAAGAAGTTGTTAAAAATTATGATAAGAAGAGGCTTGAAGGAATTAAACATGGCATTAATAGGCAAATTGAAAGAGAATTGGTTTTTTCTCTTGTAAAGGGAAAAGAAATTTTAGAAATTGGTCCAGGAACGGGATTTATTACAAATGTTCTTCAAAAAAAAGGAAACGTAACTGCAGTAGAACCTTCTAAAGAAATGATTAAACAAGCCAAAAAAAGAGCTTCTAAGGTCAAATATCTTAACACAGATCTTTTTTCTTTTTCTACTAAAAAAAAATTTGACAGCATTGTAGCAATCAGGGTGTTAGGACATTTTTCATTAAAAGAAATGGAAACAGCATTAAAACATCTTTCGAAATTCCTTAAAACCAAAGGAGCATTAATCTTTAATTTGGAAAATAAATCAAAAATAAGATATTTTATTAGAAAAATTAAAAAAAAGAGGGGAGTAAAAACTTATCAATATTCAAAAGAAGAGATAATAAAAATTTTAAGAAGAAATGGGCTTGAAGTAGAAAAAATTTTTCCTATAGACCACTTCTTTATATTATTTCCATTATATATTCTTAATTTATTATTTTTAGGAAAATTAAGGAATATAATTATTAATATAGAAAAAAAATTACAATTTTTTCCAGTAATAAATGCTGAATGGATAATAAAATGCAAAAAAAAGTAGTTTTTGTTGGAACAGATTTGCACAAACCTTTGAACGAATCTTTTTCTAAACAAGTTCATACAATAATAAATGCATTAAAAAATAAAATAGATTACTTTGTAATTTCTTTAGAAAATGAAAAGAAACCAATTAAAGAAAAAAACTATATTATAATACGAAAAATTAAAATGAGATTTTTTTATCAATCTTTATCTCTTCCGATGATACTAATATTTCTAAGGATAAAAGGCTATAATAACTTCCATTTTTTACAAGTTCCTTCAAGAAAATTTTATAAACTGCTTTTCAAACTACTCAATCTTTTAAATTCTAATACCATTATAACTCTTACAAAAAATGAAAAGAGATATCTAAAAAATTGTGATAATTGTAAAATAATTATTAATAATTTTAATGAAAACTATAAATCAAAAAAACTTTTTTTTATTCTTCCCCCAACTAAAATTCCAAAACTAAACAATAAAGAATTGAAAAGAGATAATATAGCCATTTCTACGACTCCCTTTAAAGTAAAATATTTAGAAGATAGGGGGATTTTAACTTTAATTAAAATATTCAAAAAAATAAAAGAATTTAAATTAATTTTATTATGCAGAGGGGAAGAAGTAAAAAACTATTTAAAAAAATTTGTTAAATCTTCAAAAATCAATAATATTCAAGTTTTAGGAAATGTTAAAATAAAGGACTATTTTAAAAAATCAAAGATAATTTTTAATTTATACAAAAAAAACTCTCCAGAAATCCCTCTAAGTGGAATGGAAGGATTGAGTTATGGATGTTATCTCATTTCCTATAATAACCTATTAGGAAGGTTAGCCCAAAAATTAAAAATCGGCAAAGTTATTAAAAAAGATAGAGAAATTATCTCAGAATTAAAGAAACTATCAAAAAACAAAAAGATAAATACTATTGTTTATAATCATTTTAAAAAATTTTATAATTTTAAAGAAAATATAGATAAGATTTATTCTCTTTATAAATGAAATCTGTTTTAATTATCACAAATGTGTATCCTTATAAAAAAGAAAAAATAAAATCTGGAACTTATGTAGAAGAACAAATTAAACTTCTTAAAAATAAATTTAACATTCATATAGCAAAATGTAATGCTTTTTCTAATAAATGGATAAAATATATAAAACTTTTATGGGAAATTGTTAAAAGTGTAAGAAAGAAATTTGATATCATTCATTGCCATAATGCTTTTCCTCCAGGATTTTTTGGAGCAATTTTAAAAATTATAACTAAAAAACCTCTAATAATCACTTCTCATGGTTCTGATATTTATGTTATGCTTAAGAAATCAAAGATAATAAAAAAAATGGAAATATTTGCTTTAAGAAAAGCAGATAAAATAATAGTTGGAAGCGAAGAATTACAAAAGAATTTAATTAAAATTGGAATAAATAAAGA
>CAYZDX010000037.1:4279-5800 GCA_964477565.1 Candidatus Woesearchaeota archaeon
AAATTTTCAGAAAAAAATCAAAGCATTTATTAAGAAAAAAATTAAAACTCGATGAGAAAAAATTTATTATACTTTATGTAGGACCTTTCGGTAAAATAAAGAATACCCCCTTTATTATTAAGGCATTTTATGAAGCTAATTTAAAAAATGCTCAATTGATTATGATAGGAGAAGGAGAACAATTTGAATATGATAAGAAGCTTGCAGAAAATTTAAAAATAAATGTAAAGTTTACCGGATGGATTAGTAAGAAAAAAGTTGCAGATTATATGGGGGCTTCAGATTTACTTGTTGTCGCCTCTAAAAAAGAAGGGTTTGGATTAGTTATAATAGAGGCTTTATTATGTCAAACACCTGTTTTGAGTACAAAAGTTGGAATTGCTGCAGAAAATTTAAAAGGAATTATTCAATTTAATTTGAATGATAAAAAGGATTTTATAAAAAAACTTAAACAAATTTATAAAAAAAGGCCCAAAATAAATTTAAAAGAAATAAAGAAATATTCTTTAGAAAATTGTTGTAAAAAGATAGAAAAAATTTATAATTCACTTTCTTTTGATTATAAAAAATAAATATTCTTTTGTTAACCTAGGAAAATAAAAAAATGAAACCCCTTGCCCGAAAAGATAAAGGATTATTAAACAAAAATGTTAAAAATACCAAGCATGTTGGGGAGCAAGAAAGTGGTATTAAGGTTCAATGGTTGTATTTCTAATACTTATTGTCATCCATAAAATTTAATTTTGTAAAATTAATATGAAGAAACTTTAGTTTTATCTTGCTTGAATTAAATAAAAAGCTTCCCTTTTAAGTTTGAAAAGAAAGATATTTGAGCTGCGATGGGGGTAATGAATATAATCATTAGATACCTAATATTAAGTCATAATCGTGAATTGCTCTAAAATCTGTTTTTTTAATTTTTTTTAAATTATATTTTTTAAGTATATCTTCTGTATCTTTATTGTACATCCACCATCCTGGAACAAATTCTTTAAATCGTATCCCTAGATTTTTTTCTCCCCATTCCATAGATTCCCTTATTAATCTTTCTTGTTCATTTTTTGAGATATTCATAATCCTATTCAAATGAACGTGTAACTCTAATTTTTGATTGTTATTTATAAGCCACTTATATCTTTTCTCCATAATATCGGCCATTTCTTTTTTTGAAATTTTTAGATTAAAAAAAGATTTTAGATAAGTATAATTTGCAGGAGTCATAATATACCATCTTTTTACTTTTCCAGAAAGAGCTAATAATTTTACTTTCTCCCAAATTTCGGGGAAAACAATGGCCTCTACATGAACTGAAAGGGGCTTAAATAAAACTACAATATTATTATATATTTTTTTTATTAGCCTCTTCATTTTTTAATAAAAAATAAGTAATTTAAAAATTTATTCTCAGAAACCCCCATAAATTCAAAATCTTTCTTATCTATTCCTTTAAGAAGCAATAAAAACAAAAAGTAAATCAAAATTCCTGAAAAAACTAAAAGAATTCCGAAAATAAGGTTCATA
>CAYZDX010000038.1:0-5736 GCA_964477565.1 Candidatus Woesearchaeota archaeon
TTCAGAATTTTTGTCAAAAGAGGAATTTGAAGCTGGCAAAAAAGCAGGAGTTAAAATGGTTGGGGGAACTATTTTAGAGTATTGGAGTAAAACACTTATTGAATTGGAAAATAAAGGGGGGAAAAGAAAAATAATTTTAAAAAAACACAGAAGCTTGCCTGAAAAAATTCTTAATTTTGAGATTATAACCAAGGGGATTAGGAAGAGAGGCTGGATTTAAAATATTTTTCTAAATTAAATATGCTCTAAGTTTAGCTGTTTCTGGATTTTTAGAAATTTTTTCAAGAGCTCTTTCTTCCAATTGCCTTACTCTTTCTCTGCTTATCCCAAATTCGTCTCCAATTTCCTGCAGGGTTTTTGTTTTTCTGCTTCTTTTATCCAAGCCAAATCTTCTTATTATTACTGTTCTCTCTCTTGGTGTTAATTGGGACAAAATTTTTTGAATAATTTTATTTCTTTCTCTTATTTCAATATCCCTTCCTTGATTAGTTTCCTCATCTACGGGTATTATGTCTTGAAGTTCTCTGTCTTCTCCATAGGGTATTTGAAGTGAAATTGGTTTTTTCTTATCTTTTCTTAATTCTCTAATTATATGTGTCCTTATGGTCTGCCAAGCATACGAGCTAAATTCAAAACCTGCTGTTGGGTCAAATCCTTCAACTGCTCTTATTACTCCATCTGTTCCGGCATCAACTAATCTTTCATACAAAAAAGAACTTTTCTCTATACCCGGAAATCTCTTTCTTATATAACTATGAATTAAACCTTGATTTCCTTGAGCAATTGCAAAAGCCAAAGTTCCTTTTGTTTCTAAAACTTTTTCTAACAAACAGGTGTCATCTATTTCTTGTTCTAATTGTTCTATTGATACCAGCTCTCCTAAGTCTAAATATGGATATTGTCTAATTCGCATATAATTATATAAAACAGCTAAGTCCCCATGTCCTACTTTAATATCTCCCACTTCAATTGCCTGATTCCAAAATCTATGCAGTAATTGAAATCTTTCTAAGGCTTCTTGTTGATCCTGCCTGCTGATTGGGCCCTCTTTCACCAGTTCTTCTATATCTTTTATAGCTCGCCTTACCTCCCTTTTTAAAGGGGTTCCAGAAAATAACCCTAAAACATTTCCCAATTCGATAACTCCTCTATCATGCCAGTTTTCCAATATAGGAATAACATTTTTAGTAGTAAAAATCAAACTTTTTGTTGGAGATTTTCTTATTCTAAAACAAGCTTGAGGCTGTTCTTTTAAAAGCTTTTTTAATCTGTAAATTATCGTACTCCTACAAACTTGAAAATAATCCATTAAATCTCTTGATGTATAAATCTGTGGATGAAAATGGGTGATTCTCCTTAATGGGTGTATAGGGTTTTGCCAATTTGGGTCTATATATTCTAAAACTACTCTGCCGGGTATTGTTTTAATCAAAAAAGGACCTTTTCTTGTATTTCTTGGTCCAAGAAAAACATATGGAGAATCCCTTAATTTTGTTGCATTAATCCCCATTTTATCTAGTTCCCCAAAAGAATAATTTTTATTTGGGTCAATTTGTGCAATAATCTCCCTTTTTTGTTCTTTTTCATAGTTTAGAGCTTCTTTTATTTTTTCAATATCTTCATCTGACAAATGAATTTTCCCATT
Organism: Candidatus Woesearchaeota archaeon; assembly: GCA_964477565.1. Lineage (GTDB taxonomy): Archaea > Nanobdellota > Nanobdellia > Pacearchaeales > GW2011-AR1 > CAYZDX01. Next base: position 1,646 of record CAYZDX010000038.1, read on the forward strand.
TTGGTCTCTTGTTCCTAAATTAAGTTGCTGGACTATTGCTCTTATTTTTGACCTTTTTTGCCCTAATTGTCTTGAAACGCTGTCTGTTGAGTCAATTCTTTTAGAATACCCTTTTTTTTGCCTTTGATAATCCTCTGCTACTGATTTATGTATTAAATTCCAAGTTCTTTTACCTGAATTTGAAACAAACCTAAGAACTCTTTCTGGAAAATTCAGTAAAACCACTTTATTAATATTTATAGGAGATGTATCTAATTGTAATGCTAACTCACTAGGAGTTAGCCAAACACCTGATTCTTTTAATGCTCTCCATATTTCTTCTCCAGAATATTTTCCTGGTGAAAGTCCTTCTAATCTTTGTTCATATTGCTCACCAAAATTAAAAGATCTTACCTGGGCAAGAGCCCTCCTTCTTCTTGATTCTGCCCGCCTTTTTAATCTAAGTTTAGGGAAATTTTTCCAATATTCTGGATTAGCATAATTTGCTTTTTCCCACCCCTCTTCTCGAAGCCTTTGATAAACTTGACCTAATGCTTGATAAAAAGAATCAAAAAACCTACTTATTCTGTGTGTAAGTTGTGGGTTTTCTCTATTAACTCTTTCTCTATGCAGAACATGGCCTTCTTTAACATAATGATAAAGCTCCTCTAAACAACTTTCTCTGCTCACCCTTACCATATTCAAACCCGTAAAATAAGCTGCTCCTTCTTTATCTCCTGTTAATTCTAAAACTCTAGCAACAGCCTCTCTTGCATCTTTCATAGAATTAAAAAATCTTCTGCCGTTTTGACTTCCACGGTAAATTGCATAATGCAAATTCTTATGGTGCCTTGCTATGCTCCTACTGCTTAAGTTTTCTCCTTGTCTATAAAGGGAAATTAATTCAGCTATTACTCTTTCCCTAGTCCATTTTCTCGGCATAAAGAGCGATAATTTTATAGATTAAAAAAATTTGTTATGCTTGATAAGATATAATGTTTTTAACTTTATTAAAAATTACTTATCTTGTTTTTCCCTTTTCTTCTGCCATTCACTATTGCTTTCACACTCAGGGTTAAAGCAAAATTTCCAAGGACTTTTTCCTTTTTGCATCCTTATAACTTTTGGGAATCCGCACTCCTTGCAAATCTCTATTTTTCCATCCTTGTCTTTTAAAGGTTTAATCAAACCATTAGGAGGCAAAGAAAAGGTTGTTTTACATTCTGGATAATTAGAACAAGCAACAAAATATCTTTTTGCTTTTTTATTATACAGGATACGGAGTTTTCCTTTTTTACATTTTGGACAAATTATTAATTCATTCTCTTCTCTTTCTTGTTTATAATTTTCCTCTGTTGCCTTTACAAGTTCTTTCCCAATTTCTTCCTCATTTTTTTTAAAATCTTCTGAAATTTCTTCTATTGTTTTTCTTGCTTCTTCTAAGGTTTTTTCTTGCAAACTCTTTAATTCTTCTGGCTTTTGTCTTTGTTGTATTGTTTGCATTTCTTTTTCAAAATGTCTTGTTAATTCTTCATCAATAATTATTGGTGAGTATTTTTCTAAACTTGAGATTAAATGAATCCCCAAGGGTGTTGCTCTTATTTGTTGTTCTTTTATATAATTCCGATTATATAATGTCTCAATGATATTAGCGCGAGTGGCCTTTGTTCCAAGATTTCTTTTTTCCAATTCTGTTATTAATGAAGCGGGAGTATATCTACGGGGAGGGGATGTCATTTTTTCTTCTACTTTCACTTTTTCAATTATTTTCTTTCCATTAATATCTCCAACTTTTTCTTCTTTAATTGCTGCAGGATAGACTTCAAGCCATTCTTTATTTTTTATTTCCAAACCTTTTGCCAGAAATCTCAACCCATTGATTATAAAAATAATTTTTTTATCATGTATCTCTGCATCTTCACAAAAACAAGAGATAAATCTTTTTACTACTAAATTATAGATTTTTTCTTCTTCATTACTCATAGCTCCAAATTCTCCAGTCGGATAAATAGAAGGATGGGCAGGGTCAGTTTTTTTGCCTTCAACAGGTTTTTCTCTTTTTGCTAATTTAACTTCTTTAAATCTCGTTGATAATTTTTTTAATATTGTATGAGGATTAATGCTAGAAGGAATTTTTTGTGAAGAGGTACGGGGATAAGAAATTAATCCGGCAAGATACAAACTTTGAGCTAATTGTAAAGTACGGGAGGGAGAAATATTGTACAAACGATAAGCTTCCCTCTGTAAGGAAGTTAGATCGAAGGGTGCTGGCGGAGGCAAGCTCCTGGATTTTTTTTCTGTGGTGGCTTCTCCTTCTTTGCCTTCTAAATCCTTAAATTTATCAAGTTCTTGCCTTTTTTTTATGTCTTTTTCATATTTTAAAGTGAGTGAATGACCTTTAAGTTTGAGAAAAATTTGCCAATAAGGTTCTGGTTTGAAATTTCTTATTTTTAATTCTTTATCTACAATTAATTTCAAGGCCGGTCCTTGAACTCTACCAATTGATAAAATTTTAAACCTGCCTGCCTTTTTTATTGCTTCCATCAACGCCCTCGAGAGATTAATACCATACATCCAATCTAAAAAGTGCCTTGTTTCTCCTGCATAAGCTTGCCCCCAATTAATATTTGCTTCAGGATTTTCATAAGATTTTTTTAATTCTTCTTTTGTTAGAGTAGAGAATTTCATTCTCCTTGCTTTTTTTTCAACTTCTTTTCCTGCAATAAATCTAACAACATTCCAACCAATTACTTCTCCTTCTATATCATAATCTGTAGCCACGATAATTTCTGAAGCTTTTTTTACTAATCTTTTTAGTAAATCGAGATATTTTTTAGTCCACTTGTTTCTTTTTTTATATGATGGAACCCATTTTATATCAAATACAGGAAATCCCTTTTTTTCAGAACTTAAAGTATAAAGATGTCCCACTGCACATGCAACAACAATCTTCTTATCCTTTTTTTCTAAAGTATAATAAGGAACTCCTTTTTCCACTAGCTTCTTGTAATTTCCAAAAGAAGAGGCTATTTTTAATGCAGCTTGCGGCTTCTCTGTTATAATAAGAATAAAATCCTCTTTATTTTCACCTTTTTCCTCTTCTGATTCATTTTCAATTTTAAGCTCCTCTTCTATGCTCCTTGTTTTCAATTTTACTTTTCCTTTCTGCTTTCCTTCTTCACCAATTTTTTCTATTTTCACCAAATCTTCATCCCTAACCTGTTTAACAGGAATTTCAGTTGCATGTTTCAAATCATCCTCTCTCAAAGGAATATACTCTTCTTTTCTTTTTGTTTTTCTTGGCATCTTATAAATTATCTAAGGGGCTTTTTATATTTTTTATTGACGCTTGCGATATTTGGGTGTAAATTTGAGTTGTCTTTATGTCAGAATGTCCAAGTAACTTCTGGATTATTTTTAAATCTACCCCTTCTTCAAGTAAATGAGTGGCAAAACTATGTCTTAGTAAATGTGGATAAACCCTTTTTTTCACCCCTGCTTTTTTTCCTGCATTTTTTACTATTTTTGCTATTGTTTTTTTTGTTAATTTTCCTCCGCGATTGGATGGAAATAAAAATTCCTCTTCATGAAGATTACAATATGATTTTAACTCATTAATTAAGCTTTCAGGAATTTTTACAAATCTATCTTTTTTTCCTTTTGCTAATTTTATATGAATTAGACTTTCCCCAAAATTAATATCTTGCTTTTTTAGATTAATTATTTCAGAAACACGCAAGCCACAACCATAAAGAAGTTTTATTATTAATTTATGTTTAATATTTGAGGTTGAGTTAATCATTTTTTTAATTTCTTCTTTAGTTAAAATCTCTGGAATTTTTTTATTTCTTTTTGGGTTTGGGATATTTAATTCTTGATTTAGAATTTCTTTGAAAAAATATTTTAGAGCAAAGACAGAGTGCGCGACTGAAGAAGGTTCTTTTTTATCAAGTTGTTTTAAAATAAACTCCTTGGCGCTTTCAGTATTTATTCTTGTACCCCTAACAAATTCAAGATATTTTTTAACATGATTTAAGTAGATTTTGATTGTTTCTTTAGAATAATTTTTCAGCTTAAGATTTTCCTCAAGCTTTTTCAATAATTCTCTCATG
>CAYZDX010000039.1:0-5688 GCA_964477565.1 Candidatus Woesearchaeota archaeon
GAAGTTCCAGAATGCTTAAGACCCAGGTTCGATTCCTGGCAGCCCCATAAATAAATTTCAGAAATATTTTTACAAAAATCTAAATATAAATATCAACACCCTTTTTTTTATATTCCTCCTTCAATTTTCCAAATTTTTTCTTATCAATTAATTTTTTCTTAAACAAATCAAGTAGCAAGATATTAATAAAATCATCTTCATAAGGCTCAGCAAAATTAATTGCAAATTCATTTTTATGTTCTTTAACTATTTCTTTTAAAACAACCAAGAAATCTTCAACTTGCTCTACCTCTTTAACAACTTTTTTTAAAATATCAAGCTTATTTTTCTGCTCTTTTTTCAGTTTTTCTCCATAACCCACATTAGAAAAATCTTCTCCTTCAGATAAATCTATATATAAGAAAGCAGTCTTTTTTACTAAATCTTTATCCATAAGAATATCAGTTTTTCTCCATTTTTAAACTTTTTCTGAAATAAAAAAGTTAAATTTTTGCATCTAATTCCAAAATCAGTTTATTACTCCTTAACCGGTAATTTCTTATAGGTAAAGAAACAGGCAATAATTTAAAATAAACTTTATCTTTGGCAACAGCTTTTATCTCTATACTATTTTCAAGCTCATTTATTGTAATATCCTTTAAACTTTTTACCCCTGGAAGAGATATTTCATAAATTATTTTATCACTCAGCCTCCTAACACTTGTCTCTGGCTCTTTTTTTGGAAGCTTTTCTAATTTTTTTGCATTTAATTTTGACATTTCTTTCCTTAACCTTTTCCTTTCTGTTTTTTCATTGGGTTTTTTCTTGGGAGAAAATTGATTAATCTTAATCTTGGGTTCTCCAGAATCTGTAGAAATACTAATGCTTATCCCTCCTGATTTAAACTTAGTATCTGGCTTTTTTTCCATTTCTTTATCAAGCTCTCTGAACTGTTCTTCTATTTGTTTAAGAAGAGAGTTAAAAATTTTACCAAATCCAAAAGGCATATCTAAATTAAAACCACTGACAAATTCGTCATTTCTTCCTAAAAATCCAAAATTCTTCTTTTCCTTCTCTTTTTCTATATCAATTCCACAATAAGGACAAAACATAAAATCCTTACTTATTTTCTTTCCACATCTTGGACATTTTTTCCCTAACATAAAATTTTTAATGTATGGGAGATTTAAAAAGATTATGGGAAAAGAGGATTTAATAAAAAAATTCAATATTGATATAGAAAAATTAAAAAGAGAACAAGAAAAACTAGCTAAAAGTTTAGAGATTAAAGATGCATTTGATTTTGAATTAGTTGAAAAGGTCGCAGGAATAGACAGCATTTTTATCAAAGGAATGATAATTTCAGGAGTTGTTGTCATTAATAGGGATTTTGAAATTTTAGAGGAAGAATATTTTCAAGATAAAGCTAAGTTTCCCTACATTCCGGGATTCCGGGCTTATAGGGAACTTCCTACAATGATAGAGGCATTCAACAAACTTAGTGAAAAACCAGATTTAGTATTTATAAAGGGTCATGGAATTCTTCACCCCAGAAGTTTAGGTTTAGCTTCTCACTTCTCTCTTGCAACAGGAACCCCTTCAATTGGAATTGCCGATTCTTTAATTGTAGGAGAAGAAAAAAATGGAGAAATTTACTTGAATAACAAATTAGTAGGTAAAAGAATAAAAACAAAAGAAGGAGCCAAACCAATTTTTGTTAGTCCCGGCAACAAAATCTCAGTTGAAACATCAGTCAAACTTACTGAAGAGTTCCATAAAGAGCCACACAAAATGCCAGAACCTTTAAGATTAGCAAGAAAATATGTTAAAGAAATTCAAAAAGAAATCTATGGATGATGATGTAACTCATGCATCAATCCCCTAGGAACCAATCTTCTAAATAAAATTACCGGCTTAAATTTTTTCACTTTCCTGACCTCTTTTATATGGGGAAGAAAAATAATGCAGGTTAGAGTTCTCAAAAAAGAAGAAAGCAAAAATAATGAAAGGAATTTGCTTCCATTTAATCCTGGAAGAATTTTAAGAATTCCTCCTCCCAAAAGAGAACCGAAAAAGATTCCAATTCCAGATAAAATGTTAAAATATGCAAAACAAAAAGACCTTTTTTCTGGTTTAATTGAATCATAAACAAAATTAAAAGCAGAAAGATTAAATCCAGCCCACCCCACCCCAGAAAAAAAAGATGGCAAAAGAAGATATATTGGATTTTGTGAAAATAACCATAAGGCAGGCATTAAAGAAATAAAAATAGAGGATAAAAGGATAGTCTCTTTTCTCCCATATCTATCAGAAAACTTTCCCCAAAGAGGCATAAAAATTAAACCAAACAAAGAAGCAGATAAATTAACAAACATGAGTGTAGCATAAGAAAAATTCAATTCTCTTAACATAAAAACAGTAAAAAAAGGTCCAGCAATCATAACTGAGAAATGCATCATACTGGTGAACAATGCAAAAAAATTAAAGTTATACTTCCCAACCTTTCTTAAAAATTGGAAAAAAGAAAAATCTATTTCTTTCTGTTTAAATTTTTTATCATAATGTTTTTTCAAATATAAAGCACTTATAAATCTACATATAGAGGCTACTAAAAAAAGGATAGAAAAACCCGCAAGGACAAAACCTTTAGTTTTAAAAAAATCTAGAATCAAAGCACTTGTCAAAGTAGCTATCAAAGCGGCAATTCCTGCAACCCTATTCCTTTTCCCAAAATAAATTCCCCTTTTTTCTTCTGGAACAATATCACCCATTAAAGAGAACCATGCAGGATAAGCTATGGAACCAAAAATTCCATAAAGAGCGTAAAAAAGAATAAGAAAATAAGGAAGATAAGAAATAAAGATTCCTTTTGTAAAAAATAAAGCAAGAAAAATTATCGGCAACCAAGTTAGTGCCTGCAAAGAAACAGAAGTAACAATAATTTTTTTCCTCGCATATTTCTCCATCAGCTTTGAACTATAAAGTTGCGTTACTGGAGGCAATAAACCATAAATACTTCTCAACAAACCAATCTGAAAATTGCTCGCATTTAAAGCAAGAGCATAAGGAACAATATAAGATTCTGCAATATTAAGATTTACAGAAGCAAAAGAAGCTTCTTTGACAGAAAGCTTCATTGTTTTTTGCTTTTCAATCTCCTCTTTTTTATTTTCCTGCATCTTAATCAAAATTTATCAGTAAAATACCCCAATGCTTCTTTTATATTTCCAACCTCAATAACCCTAATCCCTATTTTTTCCTCTACATTTATTTTTTTAGGAATTGTTTCCTCTTGACAAATCTCAAACCCACCAAATTTCTCGCAATGTCTTTTTGTTTCATATGTTACATCTCTTGATTGCAAAAGAGGGACTAAAAAAATAGTAGCATTTGCTTCCTTACTTGCTTTTGCTTTTTCTATTATCCCAGAAACTGGACCAATAGAACCATCATGATTAATTGTTCCAGTAATCATAACATCATCTCTCGGCTTTTTTCCTTCTAATGCAAATATTGTAGCGAGAGTTATTGCAGCCCCCGCGCTTGGTCCTCCAACAACACTTGCATTTGCTTTAATACTATAAATTAAATCATAATTGCTTACATTTATTCCAGAGATATTTTCAGCAACTTTTCTCGCCATTCTTATACTCTGTTGAGTATCTGCCCAGAACAGAATGTTCTCTATATCAACCAACGTTCTTCCACTGCCCGGAATTGCCTTTACATTAAGAAATGTTACAACTCCTTTTCCATTTGAATCTACAGCAGGAAGTTGCATATCCACAATAGAACCATTAGAAGGAATATTAAACTGCTTTTTCTCAATTTTCTTTTCTTCAAATGTTTTATTTTCTTCTTTTTTTACAATTGGTTTTGAAACATAAATACCAACAAGAATATTAAGGATTATTAAAATAATAAGGAGAGCAAAGATAAATCTCCAGATTACAATTCTATTTTTTCTTGGCATTTTAAACTTTTTATTTTAAAATGAGCCTGCGCGGATTTGAACCGCGGACCTCCGCCTATCTGAGTTTTTACATATCAGAGCGGCGCTCTAACCAAGCTGAGCTACAGGCTCGTAAAAAAATTAAATTTATATAATTTAAAAGCTTTTTGTAAAATCTCTCATTTTAATTTAATTTTAAGAAAGAAAACCTTAACAATCTTTCCTTAATTTTAACTTCTATTACCTTTTTTTCTTAAACCCCTGCTCTTCTTTCCAGCAGAAGTTAACCCCCTCAATGCTCTTTTTTTATTTTTATTACTGCAAATCCAGTTTAGATTTTTATCTTTTTTTATTTCTTGTTTTGAAGGGTCTACCATTATAACCTCATAAAAATAATGTTGGCCGTCTTTTCCAACTTGATATGAATTTAAAACTTCAAGGTTTGTAAATTTTCTTTGAGCGCGGGATTCTGCTATTACCCTATAACTAATTTTTAATGTTTTTCTTATAGTTAACCTTTTACTTCTTCTTCCTTTATTTGGTCTTGGTTTTTTATGTCCTCCCCTTTTCACTCTAACCCTTACAACTACAAATCCCTTCTTATCTTTATAACCAAGATTTCTTGCTCTCCCAATGTCTGTAGGTTTATCTATCCTAACTATTGTTTTATCTTTTCTCCAAGCTACAAGTTTCTCTTTTATTCCTTTTCTAATACTCTCTTTAATATATTGATAAGCGTTCATGAAAAAAACAAGATTTGAATGGTTTTTAAAGCTTGCTATACTTAAGAAAAAGAAAGAATTGCCTCCGCTAAATCTCCATTAAATTTTTCTAAAGCTTCTATCGCTTGTTCCCTAGAACAGCCAACCTTCTCCATAACTTGTTTGATATCATCTTCAGAAATCTTCTCCTCTTTCACATCTCCAGAAATCTGAAATTGTTCCTGCCCCTGCATCTTCACTTTAATAACAGAAGGATTTTCTATTATTATATTCCCATCCTCTTTTTCAATTACCACTCTCTTAGCTTTAATTTCCTCTTGGGAAATCCCCAACTTAGACATCATTCCCTGTATTTTTCTCATATCTATTTTCATTTTATTTTTAAAAATATAAAACTATAAAAACTTTTTTGTGTTTTAGCCAAATTTCAGCTTTTCTTAAAAAGTATAAGAAATCCAGAAAATAAAGATAGATTTATTTTTTCCGCCCCTTCCTTATTTTAATTAAAAAGCAAAATTCAAGAAATAGGAAAAAATATATTAAGGGAAATCACAAATAAAATTATAAAAATCACAAAGAGTATAACATGTTTTGGCTCTATCATAAATCTGCTCCTATACTCTTCATTATACCTTAATAAACCTCCAAATCCTGCTGGTAAATTTATTGCATCTTTTGCCATATCCTAAAAGAGAAAGCTTTGTTTATAAACTTTATGAAAAAACTTTCTTAAATTTAAATCCTATAAAACGATAAACTTAAATTTAAATAATCTCTTTTTTATATAATAAAAACAGAAAATAAAATGGGTAAAATAGAGGCATTTTTTACAGGTTCTATGATTTATAGTAACAAAGAAGAGGCTTTCTCACTCTATGAGAAATCTCGTTATGGAGAAAAAAAGAGTGGGAAAATTTTTTATTCATATCCAGAAGCTCTTTTTTTAGTTGAAAAGGAAAAATTAGAGATTAAAACTCTTCGCGCAATTTTAAATTTTGAGAAATTACTTAAAAAATTGAAAAAACTTGATAAAAG
>CAYZDX010000040.1:0-5330 GCA_964477565.1 Candidatus Woesearchaeota archaeon
GAGAATGCTGGCATTCCTGAAAATATATAGGGATTCCATAGTGGATAGATTCCTTCGTTTAGATGCTTTTTCAATGAGAAAAATGTATACGTAGAGGATAGCTGGTCGGGAGAAGTAAAACTTTTATTGCAGAAAAATACAGGGCTAAAAAGAACTGTTATAGTTACAAAGTAAGCAACTAATGAAAATACATATTCATTCCTTAAAAACATTAATGGTTTACCTTTTCTAATTTCTTCTTTCCTTTGTTTTTTCTTGGGCAATTTATCCCTCCTTCTTATTGAACTCTTCTTCTAAAAAATCTACAATGTTTATTTTGACTTCATTTTTCCACCATTCACCAACCTCAGCAACTGTGGCAAACCAAGGGTCGTCTTCCTTTAACATTTTCAAGACCTCAGTAAATGCAACGTAAAAATTTTTCGAGCTTAAAGAGTGAGGATGCCACAAAATTGTTAACACTCCGCTAGTACTTTTCACTTTCTCTTTAATTTCATAAACATATTCCAAACACTTTTTTACACTAATCCTCAATCCTTTCACCTTTAACAACATTGCACTGTCTTGAACAATCAAAGGTATTTCCATCACCCCTGTCTTTTTGTTATTCAATAGATCGTAGAGATAAAATGGATATGAGGTTCCTCTTCTAAAGCCAATATTATCGTTAAAGCCAAGACTAGAATCATAAAGGATTCTTCCTTTTTTGTAAACATATGGTGTAAGGCGATTATCAAATTTAAGGAAGTGATTTCTGTTGCTATATACTTTCTTCCCTAATACAAATTCTAGTTGTTTTTTTTGATTTGCGAACTCGATGGGATCATTATATGACCACCATTGACTATGCAAGCCAACTTCAAAGCCCTCTTTAGCTATATATCTTATAATATCAGCAATAGTCTTCTTTTTCCCAAAGAAATATATTTTATCGTTATATTTATAAACACAATCAGAAAAATGAATTTTTAGAACTTTTTCAGGGGCAAAGAAAAAGGTAGATCTAACATCAAAGTTTTTCTCTATATTAATCAAAAGATCAAGATTAGAATAAGGATCCTTACCATTCCTAAATATATAGTTTAACACATTTCCAAAAGATTCTAAAATCATAGATAAACTTTTCTTGGTTTTCCTCTTTTCCATACTTTTTATTGCTTTCTTTATAGCTCTTAAGTTTTGGGGGAAATTGTACCTACTTACGTGGTCAACATCATGAGTAATACAAACCGCATAAGGTTTTTTATCTGGCCATATTGGCTTATATTTTGACTTTTCAATCCAATATTTATCGATAATCGGTTCATACAATTTACCTAAAATGTTAAGTGGTGAATAGGCAAAATCAGGAACATAATCTTTTATATCAGGGCGGAAAAACTTACCAATTATCAATTCGTAATAATTTATACTCATATCAGTGAAAAAACTTGTATGCCAGATTTAAAATCCCAGGTTTTATCCTGGACACTTCATAATAAGGAACTAAATCCCCACCAAACGAACGGAAAAAATATTCAACACCTTCTAAAATTGACCCCTCAAAATCAAAAATTAAATCATTTTCCTTAGCAATTTTAATACCTTCCCATAGTAACAATGAAGAAGCTAAACCATTGGTATCAACTCTTTCATCGTAAGCACCTATTAAATAGTAAACAGAGAAATTATCTTTGATAAAAAATGAAGTCCCGCAAATTTCTTTGTTTTTCGGCTCTAATGCATTTATAATGATTCCTGCATCGTATTTAAGTGAAGCTTTATATACTTCCTTAAGCAACTCAATAGAGGAAGGTGCTCGATTACCTTTCCTATAAAATGTCTTTTTTATTAATCTAATAAATTTTTCATCTACCTCGCCTTTTTCAATTAATAACAGATTCATTCCCTTTTTAATTTTTCTTCTTCTTGTTGGGGACATTTTCAATAATATAGTATTTAAATCGCTTTCTTTTGTATTTATTCTATAAGTGTACCTAATGGACATATTAAAACCTTGCCATAAGAAAGGAAGCAAATTCTTAACAGTAAGATTCAATCGTTGTTTGAATATATTAATGTGATTTAACCTATTTAATAAAATCCTGTACATTTCAATTGTTGATGAAAGGGAAGGTTTACTATTACTGTTCACTATGAAATATGGTCCTAAATACTGGGTAAGCGGAGGCATCTTGGAGATTCGCAAAAATAGTTTCTTGCTTTCTACTATAGGCCATACAGCAATCATATCATTTTTAGCAACAAATAAATAGAACCATTTATCCTTTGCTACAACATCAAGCCACCATTTCTTTAAAAAAATAGGCAATTTGTTTTGGACTTCATCTGAATGGATCATTTCACAATTTAACTCTTCCATAGTAATTGAACTTCCTCTACTATTCTATTGAAGGTACCTTTGTCAACTTTCACCTTGTTGGAATTTATGAATTTTTTAGGAAATTCTTTCTTCTGTTTTAATGGTATCCCGTATTGACTTAACCAATCTCTAAAATCGTTTAACAATTTACCTGGATTGTCACACAATTCATTGTAGTCTACATAAAAAACCCTTTTCGCATTATTTCTCTCTAAATCTTCGTTTATTTGCTTATAGACTAAATATACCTGCATTGCTACCTGTTTGACGGGCTCCATATTTAAGATTTCATTTATCTGTCTCGGTGGCACAGACCACCATTCTTTGATACTTCCTAACACTTTCAATCTAGATAAAAGTATTGATTGAACTATATAAACTGGATTTCTCTTACAAACGACAAATATAGACTCGGGAATTGATTCCACCAATGGATTTATTCTCATACTATTGTATAAATTTTTAAAAACAACTGGCTTACCTGAAACCTTGGATAGTAAAAGTATCTTATTTCTTATACTTTTTTTTATTTTTTCATTAATTTCATTTTTATCAACATATACATTCAAACCTTTTGGAAACCATTGATACCAAAATTCAGCAGCTTCGTTAGGTCCAATGTATCCCTTTGTCCTACCATGTTCTGAACTATAATCAGAACTATAATTTCCAGGAAATATTAGCGATTGCAACAACCAGCCAGTAGCTGGAACAATATACAGATTCCTAATGAAATTTGAAATATAGCAAACATCAAAACTGTCTGTAACTGCTTGATAAAACAGTGTTGATGATGATCTAGGCGCACCAATAACAAATATAGGTGGATACCATTTCCTATTTCTCGTTAAGAGGTTGATAGAATATTCAACAGGTCTCAATATATTATTTATAATTTGTCTCGCCAATCCCACTTTTATACTTTTGCCATTTTTCTATCTAGACTTGTGGAAGTCAATATAACTACCATATACAATAATAAATATAAAAATGCGACTAAAAAACTAAAAATGCTTATTAACCTATAGAAATCGACCTTTGCACCAATAAAATAGAAGCAGAAAAACACACACAGTGTATATAAAATCTGCCATGTTAAGGAGATATACTGTCTACCTGATGCGGCAAAGATAGTACTGATTGGTGATACAACCATCCTGGATAAATATAGAGGAACTAGGAGAGCAGAGATTTTTCCACTACTTTTCCAAGCATTTCCAAACACAATTCCAAATATCTCCTCACCCCAGAATCGAATAATTAACATTGGCACAAATGTTATAACTAATAACTTTAAGGAAGTGGTTACAATAAATCGAGTAGTTCTAATATTATTTCTAATGTATTTAGATATCTGCTGGTAATAGACCTGTCCAACAGATGTGCCAATTAGATTTATTGGGGTATTCAAAACTCTAACGCTAACCGCGTAGATGCCTATAACTTCTCTTGGATAATATAAAGCTAGAAGAATAACAGGAAGATTCATCCCCAGTTTATTAAATATAACATTCCAACTTGAAAACAAAGGGAAATTTTTATATTTATATGCATTATCTTTCATTGATTTGAGATTTATACCCTTAAAACCCTCAGCTCTTTTCGTTTTTACATAAATTGTACTTAACCATAAAATTTCTACACATTGTCCTATAATATGACCTAGAACCAATCCAACCTTTTTAAGAATTCCCGCTAATCCAAAAACAAATTGGCTCGCAGACATAGTTGAGTGCCTTATTATTATACTCACAGATATATTTTTATAGTTGTCTTTTCTTATATACCAAAAGCGAAAAATATTTCTGCTTGCCTCTAGCAATATCATTAATGGTAAAAAATATATCAATCCACCAAGATTTCTGAGATTAAATATATTTGTAATGTAATCTTTAAATAGTAAATATATAACTAATATGACAAATATCATTAATATTGACAATAAAAAATTCAAAAGAACAAGCGAATCACAATCTTTCTCTTTATCAGCTAATGGAATAGCCATTTCGTATTTCAAAGTCACAATCCCACCTAATATCATGTAAATTGATACAATTAGTGCCAAGCCCCCAAAGGCTTCAGCCGAATACATCCTCGTTAATACAGGGGAAATAAGGAACGTTACCAGTTGTCCAATCCCTCCTCCTGAGGATAAAATAAAAACATTAGAGGCAAAACTGCCCTTTTTAAATATATTCTTAATCATTCCACTAACATAAGTAATTTTGTATGATTTCAATTAATTGTTTCGTTTTCATATTCCAATCATATCCTTTTGCAGTTTCGCTTCTTTCCTCAACTTTTTTGTCCCTTAAAGCCTTTCTAATCATCTCAACGAATTCTTCCCTGTCACGAGCGACATAAATAACATTATTCAATTCCCTAAACTTTGCTGAGTAATCCATCGTCACAACCGGTAAACCAGCTGCTAAATATTCATACAATTTATTCGGATTTAGTGATTTAGAAATTTCATCTTTTCTAAAAGGAATTATCGCAACATCAAAGTTTTGCACAAATCCAGGCAAATCTTCATAATCAATTTTTCCAAGATAGTAAATATTTGGATATTTCTCTTTTTTAATAAAATTCATTATAAATGTTCCTCTTATTTCTGGGCCAATAAGTACAATACTGAAATCCTTGTATTTTTCAGCAATAAGCGAAAGTAAGCTTGTATCAATATAATCAATAGTACCTGCGTAACCAATGATCGGTCTTTTTATTTTCTGTATAACCTCGGGGGATTCTTTTCTCTTGTTGAAATGTTCAAAGTCTACTCCATTTCCAACAAAAAATGATTCTATACAACAAATTTCTTGAATTTTTTTATCCAATTCCTCACTTACATAAGTCATAAAGTTACAAGTCTTTAAGTATCTTAATAAAAACTCCCTTGCCCACGGACAATTCTCCGCAAACTTCAGATGATCATCATTACAATCATAAAATTTCACCTTTGCTTTCA
>CAYZDX010000041.1:0-5063 GCA_964477565.1 Candidatus Woesearchaeota archaeon
TATTAGTATAGGAACACCAAGCATCACCATAATTATAACCTGCTTCTGTCTCTACTTCAAGATTGACAGTAGCTAAAGTAGAATAGCCAGTTATAGTTCCATTAGGCTTTACGCTTACTATATTGAGGGGCTGGGTTCCTTTTAATACAAACTTATAACTTTCTACATTCACATTTCTATCCGCCTCTTTGTCAGTTCCTTTTAACCATGGCTGGTCTTTGCATCTAAAGTAAAAAATATTATCTTTATAATCTTCTAAATCTGTTAATGTGGTGGTACATTTATATAACATTTGATTATTCATTTCCCATATATGTTGAGAGCAAGACATGTTATGTTCCATATTATCATAACTTTCATCTACTCTACTCCATTTACAATCAGCTGGTTCATTAACATAAACTTCAAGTTCAGTTTCATTTAAACCGTATTGGAAAGGCATCTCATTAGCTATTGAAGTTCCTTCGATTCTTGGGGGAGTTACATCTGGGCCTTTTTCTACACAAAAAGAAAAGACAAAGAGGTCGTCATTAGCATTTCCATTTGCATCCTGACATCTGACATATAAATTATAAGTTCCATCTGCTTTAATTTCAGGAGCTTCTTCGTTTATAGAATCTGGGCTAGGCAATGAAAGAGTTTGAGTATGATTATATTTATAAATATTAGAGCCACCAAAATAATAAGCCATTTCCTCATATTTCAAAGTTCGATTGTAATCTATTTTACATTGTGCTGGCTCGTTTAAAGTTATACCAAAGGTCAATGGAGTGAAAGCTTTTATACATCTATCAGATGATTTTTCATAAATTATCTTAACTCCTCTGTCAGGAGGCCTTATTGCATTATCTGGTTTATAGACATGATCTTCACTTAATACATCTTTCCAAGGTTGTATTATTGGACTTTTTACATCTTGAGGATTTACCCATGTGCATTTTTCTTCTCCTGTTCCTTGATTTAAAAGCTGGCAGGCCTGCCCTAAACTCTTGCATCTATATTCAGTACAAGGATAAAGTTCAGAATTACATTTCTCGCAATTCTCTCCTCCAGTAGGAGCCTCCCAAGGATAACATTCAAAAGTTACTATTTTCTTACTCTCTTCTTTGTATGTTAGTTCTAAGACAATGAGGCCTGCTACGATTCCTGCTACCCACGGGACACCGGGAGCAAATGCTTTACCTCCATGAAACCATTTTGCTAAAATACCTCCCTTCTGACCACCGACAGCAACTAATTTTCCAACACCAAATGCAGCTGCAGCTGCACATGATAATGCATCTACCTTCTCCTCCTCCACTCCTAATAATTTCCCAATCATTTGGACAGCTAAATAAGCTATAGCCGCCCATTGTATTCCTGACAGAATTGCATCAGCAACTGACCCGCCACCTGCCCCTAACCATTTAGATAAAGTTGAACCAGGTTTAGCAACACCTTTAACTTCACTAGCTGCTGTAACAGTATTCCCATTTATCTCATTAATAACATCTCCAGCAGAATTTTTAACAACAACTTTATATCTTTCTCCATCTCGGATTATCTCTGCTATTTGACCTTCTTCTAATGTTATTGGACCACCTGTCCTCTTTCCTATAACTTCCAAAGCCCCGCTAGAATATCTTCCTGGAGGCAACACGGACCCTTTTCCATATATTGGGTTTCCTGCCCACCATGTTCTTCCTGTTGGTTGGGCTGTTGTTGGTTGAGCCGCTCCTCCTGCACCCCTTGCCATAACATTACTTATTATAAATGAAAAAGCAATGATAGCCACAACTAAATTTATAATTAAACTCAATGCCTGAATTTTTGCACCTTTTTTCTTGAACATTCTCATAACTCTTGTTTTCCTATATGTTTAATCTTAACTTGCTCTTGAACATTCTCTTTTTTATCAACTCCAGTAGCCATTCCAGTCATTCCAAGTTTATTTAATATTAAGCTCAATCCAAATAAGCCGCCGCCCTCTTCCTCTTCTTCCTCTACCTCTTCTGTCTTAATTTTATAGCCTTTTTTATTTCCTTCTACGCCTTGCCAATTAACTTTAGCTCCGCAATCTCCCAATGCCTCACATTTTTTCAGTTGTTTTTCTTTCCAAGAATCTTCTAAACACTCGCAATTATCAACACACTTTTCGTCTCCACTAAAAATCAGTCCTTTTTCCTCGAATGTAACCACACATTGAGTATTTGCTAAACTGCATACTCCCTGACTTTCGCCTTCTTCCCAAAAAGTCAGGCCAGGAGCATGCTCTGGAACGCAAGCCACTTTGGTTATAACTTCTTTTTGCGTTTGAAAAGTTCCCTCTACATTTTCCAAAGCAGTTTCAACTTCTGTTTTTTTAGTTTCTATTTCCTTTTTATCTGAAATCCAAATACAATCTCTTTTGTCCTTATTTTCACAATCTTTTTTTGTTGTCTGGGAATAACAATCCTGCCACCTATTTGCACGACAAGCTGCCTGACTAAAACCATTTATATCATCTTGAATACATATCTCCTGTCTAAAATCTGCGCATGGCTCAACAATTTCCTCTCCATTCATACACAAATGCCTGAAATAACGAGAGCCCACAGAATCAGGATATGAATCTGTTGAACACCAGCTTTCTCCATGTTTATGTGGTTTGCCATCTGAAGTAACAGAAGCTTTACAATTCAAGTCAGCGCAGATATAATTTCCATAAGTTGGTCTTGGGGCATCTACTTTTTTATAATCTTTACATATACTTCCCTCTAAATAATTACAATTTCCGCATGTCTTACTGTTTATATTAGGTGAACCACTTCCGCAACTTTTTTCTTTTTTCACAACTTTTGTCCAATAAGATTTATCATTAACTTTTGAAGCATCATAAATATTAGCTATATTTCCACAGCTGTCAAGGAAATAAACTTCATCCTTGCCTTCGACACAAGTTGTTTCTTTTGTTGGACCACAATTAGTCCCTAATTCTGGAGCTGAACATAAATAATCTTTATAAAAAGTTACATTTCCTGTAATTGCTCTAGTCAAATTTCCTGTTCCATTGCCTAAAATTCCTTTTTCTTTAATACTATTACATTCCTGCCTTGTTGTAAATTTACAAGTTTTAACAAAATCAACCTCATATACGCATGCTCCTTCATCAGACAAAGAAGCGAGAGAAATACATTCTAATTCATTTCCTATGTCCCGTCTGAAATTTGTAATTAATCCATAAAAACTACTTAGCTTTTTACATCTTGTTAAAGTTACAAAAGCTGCCTGAGTTCCTAAAATACAACAACCTAACTGACATTGTGGTATGTTGCATTCTTTATCATCTGCCCATGTTCCATTCTGCTCTTGGCACAATCTTTGAGGGGTATTTTCCATACATATTCCCTCACTTGAATCATAACAGCATCCTAACTTGCAATAAGAGGTAGCTTCACATGAAGTAGGAGTTTTTCTACATTTTAAGGGGTTTCCCTCTTCGTCGGTTCCACAACTATATCCAACATCACATTCTTCTCCAGGAGCGTTTTGACACCACGCTCCATAAATAGTCTTCTCACAACAATATTTCACTTGTGTTGAAGAAATGTCTTGAGCTAAAACTAACCAGGAGGAAATTATACCAACAAATATTAAAAAACTAAATTGCAAGATTTTCATTTTCTTTTCTTTTTTCATTTTAAACTGAAACTGGTTTATGTATTTGATTAAAACCATAACCAGCTGGCCAACTTAATGAACGGGTTGCGAACAGGAATTTATCTCCTGAATTGGTATTTGTTAAAATATAAATTTTTGAGCCATCAGATTGTTTATATTTCTCAACTTTAATATTTGGATAATATAGCATGTAAGTTGTTATATCAGAATCTCCATAACGAGCTTCCCAATTTAATATGCTTGTGGTTAACATAATTAAGTCATAAAGCTGACTTCTCTTTTCAATTGAAAACTCATTATATTTTTCTCCTGTATCTCCTTTAGTAACTGAAATCCCAGATAAGGTAATCTTAATTTTATTTGGCAAAATATCCACTTTGAGATTTTCTTTTCCTGAAGAAACTTTCCATCCCCTTTTCATTAAATTTTCTTTTAAATCATTTATACATTCAGAAGCTGTTGG
The DNA here is from genome assembly GCA_964477565.1 of Candidatus Woesearchaeota archaeon. GTDB lineage: Archaea > Nanobdellota > Nanobdellia > Pacearchaeales > GW2011-AR1 > CAYZDX01. Next base: position 4,103 of record CAYZDX010000041.1, read on the forward strand.
TTTGATGTAATCTAAAATTTCTCTTTCGATATGTTGCCTAAGTAAAGGTTGTTGATTTACGCAAGTTTGATAATACTGGTTAGTGTAGCATAAGTATTCTATTTTATTTTCCTGATACATAATTCCATTAACTGGCTTAATACTGCCTCCATTTTTACTTACTAACTCTACAGCTTCATCTAGTTTTTCTTTTAAACAATTTTGTAATTGAACATTTGGGGTAGAAGGAACAAATATTCTTTTGACTTTTGGATAAAAAATAATAAGAAGAATAGCAAGGATAAATATTGCTATAATTATAAATATTGTAAGTTGCGAGCGCTTTGAGTTCAGTATCTGTTTGTTAATAAATTTAGAACTAAGAGTGCGAGTTGAGCGCTTTGATTTCAGGATTTGATTGTTCATAAAGTTAGAACTTAAAGTGTTTGCTCCTCTTTTATACCTCATTTTTCTTATCTTTTCAAGGACAAACTTGTTTATAAATTTTCTTATTATGTTATAATCCAAAAGATACAAATAATTAAAGTGAGGGTTAAAGTTAAATTGCTCTCAAAATAATACTGCATCCAGAAGGTTTATTATTCCATAAATCTTTACATTTTATGTAATAAGTTTGTCCTTCTTGCCATTCTGTAGTATGCTCTTTTAACATTCCTGACATTTTAGTAGCATTTTCCCAAATAAAGTTACAGCTTTCAAAACTATAAGCACATTCTGCATCTTCATCAGTTATAATTTTGAGTTGTCCAGCATTATAAGCTCTTATCACTCTCGGTGGTTTATCATCAATTTTAATTTTAAACTTAGTTTGCCCTTCTGCCTTATTCCCAGCGATATCTTCACATTTTACATATATAATATGAGTTCCTCTTAACATTTGATTAAACAACTGAGTATGTTGGGTAGAGAAAGTATTAAGGAATTGAATCCAACTTCCATCTTCACTAAACTTAAAGTAGCA
>CAYZDX010000042.1:0-4730 GCA_964477565.1 Candidatus Woesearchaeota archaeon
TTATCTTTTTTATGGATTTCAATTTGTATTTCATCCCCAGTATCTGCAATCCAATCTATCTCATCTATTAATCCATCTTTATTATTATCTATTAGCTCATAATTTTCTGCTCCTTTAACTTTAATTTCTTCTGGTTTACTTTCCTCAATAAAGGTATAGGCAAGAATATCGGTATATGGTATTTCAGATTCTATTTTTATTTTCTTTTTACCTTTATCTAATCTAATTTCTTTTGCTTCTGGAGCCGGAGTTTCATATTCAATAATATATTCTGTAGCATTATCTTCTATTGCCACACCCACCACATCCTCCCCCACATCTTCATGGATTACCACTTTATCAGTAACTTCCTCAATAACTTTTCCAGTAATACCTCCAAAAATACTGTTCCATAGTTTCTTTAAAAATTTCAAAAATTCTGGCTCTCTCCTTAACTCCAATTCAAGAGTAACTTGTCCTGTCATTAAACTGCCATTTATTCTTGATTTTGCTTTTTCTGTTTTTTCTTCGCTTATTTTTTTGACTGTGATATTCTTTGAATTTTTTGGCAAGTTTAGTGTTAAGTTTCCTGGTTTTTCTAACTTTACTCTTTTAACCCATTTAATTGGCCTTCCCAATCTCCCGTATTTTAACACTTCCATAGTTATATTTGATTTTGAAATAATTATATTAAACAAATTACTTTCAATAGACACATTTTTTACAGTAGCTATTATCTTACATGCACGAGTTCCTTCAAATCCTTCAGAATAAATTGTTAAATTATCTCCTTCAATCTCCATAGAAACATTTTCTGGAATAACAGCAGAATAAGAAATTTTATATTTACTTTTAAAATAATCAGACAAATTTAAAGAATATTTTGCTTCTTTTTTAATTGTCAAATCCTCTGTTTCCCTTATTTGTTTTATTAAACTTGCATTTTTTGTTGTTGTTATGTTAATCGTAACATTTTCAATTTCAAAACCTTTTTCAGAAACTCTTATTGTTTTTTCTATTGAAGCAAGAGCTGTTCCATCATAATCCATAACTACATAAAGTTTTCCTTTTTCTGCTTTAAAATTAATATTTTCTAAATTGAAAATAAGAGTTCCTGTTTCATTTCCTAAATAATCTTTTCCATATCCTTTTTCAGTTTCATAATAATTAGTTTCTACCTCAAGAACACCATTTTTAACACTTACATCCAAAACATCAGAAGAAAGATTTTTGCTTTCAGTATGAACACTCCCTTGAACAATCGAAGCTGCTTTTCCTTCTCCAACCTCTATTTCAAATTTTTCTCCATATTTTACACTTCCCTCTACTATTTGTGAATCTTGAATTATGCTTCCAGTAATTCCTGAACTTGCTTCTACTCCGCTTGCTTCACTACTCCCACCACCTTCTTCAATTTCTTCACTCTCCTTAACTTCCTCTCCACCCTCTGAATTACTTTCAGCACTCTCTCCCTTGTCTTCTCCTCCACTTTCAACACTCTCTGAACTACTATCACTTACACCTCCATCTAAATTTTCACTTGTTTCACTTTCCACATTATTACTCTCTTCATTTTGTTCAGCTCCGAGATTTTCTTCATTTATCTGTTCTTGTCCTTCAGTAGTTGATTCTATCTCTTCCTCACTCCCCTCCCCCTCAATTTTTTCAGTAGTTACATTCCCTCCTTCACTTGCTTCTCCTAAAATTTCTCCTGTTTCATTTTCTTTTGCAATCTCAGTAAAATTTTCTTTTATTTCAGTAGCATTTTCTACGCTTTCGTTGAATTTTTCTTTTTCACTTTCTTCAATTTCTTCCTCCCCTTCCCCACCACCCCCACCAGCCCCAACACTATAAACAAGAATCTTAAAATAAACAGTAGGGTAAATCTTTTTTTCTCCAATTAAACCAAAACCTTCACCATAACCTTCAAGGTTTGTATTTTCTGCATAGAAATTTCCTTCAGTTAAATTATTTTTAACTAAATCTGACAAAGTTATATTAGTCTCCTGCTTATTAAGTTTGAAATAAAGCTTTGTATCTTTAGGAATTAATTCTCCCTGCCTTATTTTAATTTTCATCTCTCCAGTAATTGTTTCATTAAACTTAAAAACAGGGGAAGGTTCAAGAATTATTTTTCCAGTTGGTCTTGGTGTTTGAGATAAAAAGAAAAGTAGGGTAAAAGATAAAATTAAAAAGATGATAAGTAAAAAAGGCCAAGATTTCTTCTTTTTCTCCTTGGGTTTCCCGATATATTCTGTGATTACTTTTCCGTCTTCCCTCCTACTTCTATAAATATATGGCCCATAAACTTTCCCGTTTTTATTAATATATTTTTTATAAGGCATGCTACCTCTTTTGTTTTTATCTCAATGAAAAATTAATGTAAAAGAGTATTTAAATTTTTGCACTACACCATTCCTTATTAAATTTTAAACAAAAGAAAATAAATGCCTTATAAATATATGTAGGGTAATATAATTAATTTAAAATCTTTATAATAACTTTTCTTTCTCTTGGCCCATCAAATTCAGCCAAACCTATACCCTGCCAAGTTCCAAGTAAAAGTTTTCCATTTTCTATTGGAATTATCTGAGAGGGTCCTAACAAGGAAGATTTTATATGTGAATCAGCATTGTTATCAATAGAATCATGCTTCCAAATTCCTTGTGGAATTTGTTTTTTTAAAAAAGTTAAGATGTCTTTACAAACAGCTTCATCATAATTTTCATTTATTATAATAGAACAAGTAGCATGAGGTACATAAACTAAACAAGCCTTTCCCTCTTTTCCCTCAACCATTCCCTTAACTTTTTCGGTTATGTCTATAATTTCCTCTCTTTTTTTGCTTTTAATTGTAAATTCCATAATTTTTAAAAGCAACAAAACATATTTAAATTTATGGAAAACAGAAAAACTAATTTAATTACAAAAGAAAAATTAGAAAATTATCTAAAAATTACAAAAAAAGCTTTTGAAATCGCTAAGAAGAAGATAAATAAAAAAAAGAAAAAAGAAGCAGATTTAATTATCGAGATGGTTTCTTGTTATCTTACAGATGCAAAATATTTTAAAACAGAAAATAGGGTTGTTGATGCTTTTGCTTGTATAAATTATGCCCATGGTTGGATAGATGCTGGAGCAAGATTAGGAATATTTAATGTTAAAAATAACAACTTGTTTGTTGTTGAATGATTATTTTTTCCTAAATCTCGAGAAAAATAATGCCCTTCTTAAAATATAGTAATCAATTGTTTCATTAATGCTTTCATTATTATTAGGCATCCTATCTGTGAAACCATAAACTAATTGACAAACACCATCCCTAATCTCTACTTTTTCTAATCTTAATCTCTGCTTATATTTTAAGATTTTTTTCTTTTTAGTAGGGAATTGTGAAAGAAAAACATCATCTCTTTCAACATACTCCCTAACAAAATCCTCTAAACTTTCTCTTCTTGATTCCATTGGATTAATTAATATTAAGAAGATGGTTTTCTCCCCATCTCTCTGGAATTTAAAACTAAAATCAGTTCCGTCCATGAAAAGAAAAGAATATTCTTTTCTTTTTTCATCCCAATGCCCCCTTACATTATGCCCCTGGCTTTCAAATCTTCGTGTAAGTCGATTTCCAATAAACCTCGCGTAATCGGGGTTTATCATAGTTTAAGAAGGCAAAACAATTATTTAATAATTACTATATACAAATATATTTAAATAACTTTATTTTAATTTAAAGCGTAAAAGGGGAAAATGTCAAGAAAAACAATTGTAATGAGTTTGGGTGGCTCCTTAATAATACCTAATGAAATAGATATAAGTTTTCTTGAAAAATTTGTGAAAATTATTAAGAAACATAAAAAGGAATATAAGTTTGTAATAGTTACTGGTGGTGGCAAAATAGCGAGGGAATATATCAAAGCATTAAAGAAAACGGGCAAGTCAGAATATTTTCAAAGTTTAATAGGGATCTCAATAACAAAATTAAATGCCCTTCTTCTCACATATTTGTTTGATAAAGATGCAAATTCAAGCATACCACACAACATGAAACAAGTTGCAAACCTGCTAAGGAAAAACAATCCAGTGATATGCGGTGCCCTAAGATACTCTAAACATGAAACTTCAGATTCCACATCTGCAAAACTTGCTCGCTTCTTTTCTTGTGAATTTGTAAATCTCACCTCGGTTTCAGGACTTTACACAAAAGATCCAATAAAATATAAAGATGCTAAATTCATACCCCAAATTTCCTGGGGAAATTTTTACAAAAAAGCTTGCAAAATAAAATTTAAACCAGGACAACATTTTGTTCTTGACCAGAAAGCAGCTGAAATCATAAAAAAATATGAGATTAAAACCTATATACTTGGAAAAAACTTAAAAAATTTAGACAGCTTTCTAAGTAGAAAAAAATTTAAAGGCACAGTTATAGAAGGCTAGGGTCCATTCTTTCAATTAATCCCTGTGGGACTTTTTGAATCCTTGAATGTAAAGATTGCCAAACCCCTCTATAGTCTTCTCTTAAAACATAACCAATCCCGTTTTCCCTAAAACATAATTCAAATTCTTTCAAACCTAAAAGTAGAAAATACACATCTCCTGGAAATTTTGAATATACTGCTTCATCTACACGAGTAAACCAGCAACTTGCAGCACCACGAGGTTCTCCTCTTCTATATAAAATAATTCTTTCTTTCATTTTAACAGCTGGATCAAAAACCTAGAATGAATAGATTTTTAAGATTTAAAAA
>CAYZDX010000043.1:0-4589 GCA_964477565.1 Candidatus Woesearchaeota archaeon
TAATTCTTTCTTTCCGTTTAATTTATTGTAAAAATTAACAGGTGCTTTGTTTACATTAGGAAATGACCATTCAGCTTCTTTAAAGAATTTTCCAGGATAATTTTTTTTATTTTTTTTAACATAAATACCAGATGGTTCTGAAATTTTATTTTCAAGAAACCTTATATAACTTAAAAGAGAGATTTCCCAATCTCCACTTATGACTATTGCATCAAAGCATTTTTGTTTTTTGAAATAATTAGGAATAAAATTTACAATATCTCCATATGCACAAATTTTAACATCTTTTATTGATTTAATAAATGAACCAAACTTTAGCGATTGATTCAGGTTTTCTACTCTAATTAACATTAATATTGCCTTTATATCATTTTTTAAAATGTATCTGGTTAAATAATACACACTATATCTTGGGTCCAACGCATCTATTGAGAATATGTTTTTTTTTGAAAGATATGCTCCTATTTCCCAAAAGTAAGTAAATCTTTTAGGTATGGTTACATGTATTGGTCGAGTTCCTGTTTGTTTTGGGTATAAATGTAACACATTCATTTATTATTAATTAAAATGAAATAGTTTATAAATCTTTTTAAGATGTTAAGTAAATTTCTTAAGTTTACACTTTACAAAAGCGTCAGACTCGCTCATAAGGCTGTTGCGACCGGAATGTGATTCCCTCCTGTAATAAGGGACAACCCCTTCCACAATCAAAGTCACAAGTCCATTGTATCGCTCGTGAATTGACGGCGTTTGTAAAGATAGAAACTTTACTTAACATAAGATATAATTTTATTTAAATCTGGGAATTCCCCTTTTATTTAAGAACTCTCCTTTCTACTAATAAACATCAAACAACGAAGTTGTGAGCCAATATGTGCGTAGCACCGAACTCCCCCCATTTTTTAGTTGGCAAAAATTTGGACGGAATGAAGTGAAATCGTTAAATCAATGTTAGGTTTAGTTGCGTAGCAATTGAAAAACAGTTTTTGTTTCTCGATTTAACGAAGGCACCTATCTAAAAAGATTTTCGGGAATAGCGTAAGCGTATGCACCTACTAGGCAGTAAGAAAATTTTGGCTAACAGAGGAAAGTTCTTGTTATATTCTCCGAACGTAGTGAGGACAAGGAATAGCCTGAAAGGCGGTTTTTTGCGAAGCAAAAAAATTCCGAAGAGTTCAAAAAAAAATGTTACATCACTAACTCTTTTTAATTTGTTTTATTCCATAAAAAAGAAACATAAACCCAACACCTATTTGCATATAATAATTTATCTTTCTTTCACCAATTATGACAAGAATTCCATTAATAATAATCATACCCAGTCCTAAAATAAGATATACATAGGAGAGCTTACTTTTACTTTGCAAAATTTGTTGTCTATGCCTAATTCCAAGAATTGTACTTACAATCATAATTGGTAAAACAATAGCCAAACCAATCATAAAAGGTTTAATTGGGATTTTACCATAACTTATAAACACCATTACAGCTGCAAAAGCGATAGTACCAAATATCATCAATAAAATTCTTTTAATTACTTTTTCTTTAGTTAATGGTTGGTTTGGATCGTCCATATTATAAGATAATCTACTATGAAGTATATAAAATTTTGGGTTTATGTTGCGTTAACATTTTTTCTGAATTGAATATAACATCGGAAATTCCTGTTATACACCCCGAGGGCTTTAGCCCGAAAGCGCAGCGGGGTCGAGGCAACAAAGTTGCCGAAGAAGTTGCATTTTTATGTTCAACTTATATAATTAAAAAAGGAAAGAAATTACGTATATTACAAAAACAACAATCGCAGCAATAAAAATATAATTAATTACTTTGTTATACTTATTATTATCATTTGGGATTAATAAATAACTTAATCCAAACCCTAAAATACATGGAACTAAAACAGCAGAAACAAATAAACCAACCATTTCTGAGAAGAGCGCCCTAGTCCAAGATATAAAAAAAGTTTTATACACCCAGGGAAATACTACCACTACTACAAAGAAAAATACTGATAATTTAAAACCATTACCAAATTTATTTGAAACTTCAACCATAATACTATTAAATCTATTGAGAGTATATAAATCTTTCGATGAACATAAAAATGCAATTGTGTATAACAGAGGAATTCCTGTTAGTTGCGTCTTTGCGAAGCAAAGACCGAGGGATAGTGCAACGGTTCTGCCGAAGGCAGAAATCCCGAAGAGTTATTTTCAAGGGTGTTCTATCAAAGAGCTATGCAATATATTAAGAACAAATATCAAGGGACAATTTTAATAGCTTTCAAGCACGAAGTGCTTCAAGTAAAGAAATCAAAGCGAGAAAACTATTTAGCATAAGGTTGTCGAAGATTTTTTAAGGTTAAAAGCTTATTTCCTAAACTAAGTTGTTCTGCATTTTGAGAAAAACTTTTAATGTAAGACAAACAATCTTCTCTTTGTTTCTGATCTTTAAATTGAAGCAAATATTGTCTTTGTTCTTCAGCTTTTGCAATATTGTGATTTATGGCATCTTGAGTTATTGGTTGATTCCTGATTTGTTGTTTTAATTGTTCAAAACTATTTTCATCTCCATAAATTAATCTTCCTGTGAATAAAGGGTCAGTAACACTAATATCCAGTTTGACAGATAGTCGATTAAACTCTTCCCTATTTAATTCATAAATATCAAGCCAGCCATTAAAATAATTTCTTGAAGGATTAGTTGAAACAATGAATAAATCAATATCACTTTCAGACTTTTGAGAGCCATACAAAATAATAAAATCAACATTACCAAACGCAGAACCATATAATCTTCTAACAACCTCTAAAAGTTTGTTATCATCATAAAATTTAGGAAATCCAAGCTGAGACATAAAACCAAATCTTGTAAATCTTTGCTCAGCATCTTGAAAAAACTCAAACAAAGAAATAAAATCACCAGGCAATCTGCTTCTTTTTAAATTCCAAACTTTTTGATTACCTGTTTCTTCACAAAGTAATGCTTCAAGCCAAACAGCAAAACCTTCATAATTGCTTATATTTGTCTTACATAAACCAAGCAGTTGTTCTTGAGGATTAATTTCGTCATATAAAAATGATTTTTCATTTTCTCCATTTTGAATAATATTAACTAGTCTTTTACCAATCTGAGAATGTTCGCAAAACAAACCATGACCAAAAAATTCATGGAAAACATTAGAAACAAAAACAGGACTATCAATTCTGACATAAGCAGAATAAGAAACAGGAACATACAAACCTTCAGAATTAGCATCAAAACCATTAACTTTGCAGAACTCTTTCCAGTTTTCAGGAGAATAAGGTTTAAATTGGGATTGGTGTAATTGTAAATTAAATTCTGATTTAACAAAAGAAGAAGCGTCAAGAAGTAAGGAATCTAAAGAAAAGGTCATTTTGAACCTCACTTAGGAAAAGAAAAATATTTCCTAATTAGCGTATTTAACTCGTCTTGCGCTATATTTGTTTTAATAACAAGATTAACGTATTCTTTAGTTATAAAAAAATAAACATCTAATTTATTGTCTGTAACGTAAATAAATTCATTATCCAAATCATCAAGAATAATATCTACTTCTCTTAAGACATCATCTTTATTTATGCCTAAATCTACTAACAACCCACAGAAAGCACCATGAATGTTTTTATCTTTCTTTATATTATAATAATGAACATTATCAATGTTTTTGATTCTTATAATTTTATATTCCATTTCTTCTCCATATATTATTCTGTTTGATAAAAAAATAATAAATAAAAAAAGTTAATACTTTGGTTTTGGGATTCTTGGTATGTGATAGTTATCGATATTTCAATTAATCCTTTTTTCAAATTTGTTTTTAAAATCCCTTAAAATTGGCAATTTTTTTTATTTTATCTATGTATCTATCACGAGGTATTTCGCTTCTTATAACTACGATGATTCTCTTTGCTCCATAAAAAATATCTATATCATAAAATTCATTTTTTACATGATCTGCTGTATCTGTATAGTCCTCAATATCAACATCTCCCTCTGATAGCTGATAATAAGCATTAAGCGGGTCTAGACCAATTGATTCTAAGAATTTAGAAAAAAGAATTATAAACTCCTTTTTTTTCTCAAAAACAAAATAGCTCCTATTTTCATAGGAGCCCAGACCTAATAAATTAATTTTTTGCATTCTTTACCAATCTATCTTCAGCTTATCATAACCAGGTATATTCATTGTGGTGTGCCCTCCATAGATGTTTCCATATCGGTCATACTTAAAAGTGTCATGGACGTCCCCACCTAATCCTGTTAGATTTCCATAAGGGATAACAGTTCTAAATGGATTAATGTCCTGGGGTCCAGGCATCTGTCCAAAATTCCCTGCTGGTTGGAAAGGTTTTGGCGGTGGCGTATACAAAGCAGTTGTTCCAGCTACATATGTATCTATTGTTTGGTAAATCCTTTCTTGCCTAATCGTCGGGACAAGTTCTAACATTTGTTCTAAAGCTTGGCTTGCCATTTTGTTTTCACCCCCCACTAAATTTTTTTCAGTCATTTGACCAACATTAATTAACAAAATATTGAAATATATAAAGTTTATGTTGATTTTT
>CAYZDX010000044.1:0-4572 GCA_964477565.1 Candidatus Woesearchaeota archaeon
ATTTTTACCAAATCTTTCCTCTAAAATACTCATAATGCTTCCCATTTTATCTAACTCAGAAGAAACAGAATGAAGGACAAATTCATCACAGGATTCAATAAATTTGTTTTCTAATTCAAGACCAAGCAATTTATATCTAATTTCATTTTGTTCTTGATAGATATCTTGAAGTTTGTAATATGAGACAGCATAGCCAATAAGGAAACCTGAAACAAATAGAAGACTTGCGATTAAAAATGCAAGCAAAACCATCAGTAATGAGACATTTCTATTTTCCATCTCTAAATATAATTTATTTTGTTTTTAATTCTTTTCCCCATGATACTTTACCTACAAAAATAAGGTAAAATAATGAGACAATCCACCAAAAAGCAAATAAAAATGAATAAAAGAATAGGAAAAAGAAAATACTTATCTTAATTTCTGAATATTTTTTAACTCTTTTTTTTGCGAAAACCATGTAGCCACACAATATCAATATAAAAAAGATAAGGAATGGAGTGATTGGTTTACTAAACAAAATGAAAAAATATCTTTCAAAGACGAATTTATTTAATTCTAATATTGTGGAAAAATTGAAATTAATGCTTTTAAATAAAATAAAATCTTTTTTTAATTCAAGCAAGGATGTTATTAAAATATAAGATGTAAGAAAAATTGATAAGAAAATTGTTGTTAATGCAACCGGTAAAACAATCATGCCCAAGTTGCCATATTTTCTTGAAATTAATGCTCGATAATGCCATAAGTTTTTGAGCAAGCCAAAATACCACCTTCTTCTTTGTTTTAATAAATGCAAGAAAGTGTTTGGTGCTTTTGTATAAACAATTGCTTTGTCACTGCATTCAATTAAATAATTATAATATTGTATTCTTAATGATAATTCCATATCTTCAGTTATGTTATTTTCATCAAAACCCCCATATTTCTTGAAAAAATCTCCCCTATATGAAGAAAAAGCTCCGGGGGTGATATGGATAGCATTAAGATTTGAAAAAACTTTTCTAAGATAAACCCCCATAAAATATTCTATTTGTTGTATTCTTTGTAAAATGCCCTTTGGTTTGTATATTGCCATTGATGGAGCCACGCACATAACTTTTGGATTAGAAAAGTGGGGAATTATTTCTTTTAACACATTTTTTTCAGCAAAAGTGTCTGCATCCATTGTAATTATTATTTCTCCCTTCGCTCTTTTGATACCAAAATTTAATGCCTTTCCTTTTCCCCCATTCTTTTTAGAGAAAACCTTCAATCTTTTATCTTTAATTTTTTTAGCTTCTTTTAATGTATTATCCTTACTACCATCATCAACAACAATGACCTCTAATTTATCTTCTGGATAATCAACGTTAAGGGCTGATTTTATTGTAGCTCTTATCCCCTTTTCTTCGTTGTATGCCGGGATTATAATAGAAACTTTTGGCCATTTTTTAAGAGGTTTTTTATCTTCTTTTTTTAGAAAAAAATAAGCTAGCAAGTAATAAGAAAAAATAAATAAACCAATATATGCTGAAATGTAAATTAGGATATCTTTTAACATATTATTTTTTTTCTAATTTAAAATAATTATGAAATTCTTCACTTAAACTTAGTTCTTTTGTTCTTCCTGATTTTTTTGCTTTAATTAATCCAAGCTCTAAAAATTTTTTAATATGGTCATAGGATTTATTGCCTCTGATTTTTACTACTACTGATTGTTTTATTGGTTGTTTATAAGCTATGATTGCGAGGGTTTCCTGCTCTGCTTTAGAAAATTCAGAAGAGCCAGTAGCCAATCTGTTAACCATGTCAGTATATTCTGGCTTTACATCCATTTTCCACTTATCTTCTTTAGCTAAAATTTCAATTGCACCATCACTATATTTCTCTATTAGCTGTTCCATCAATCTTCTTATTAGTATTGGGTTTATGTCTGTAATCATAACCAGTTCTTTTAAATCCATCCATCTTCCGGAAATGAATAATGCCGCCTCTATCTTATTAAGATAATTCTTCTCTTTTGCATCATCCAACATATCTTCCATAAATTATTAAAATGCTGAAGATTTATAAATCTTATACATTCCAACTTATACATTTCCAAAATAGTTATGATAGATTTTTTGCTACCTATGATTAAAAACAATTTTTTTATGAACTAAGAAAAGTATTGGCAAGCCGAGTATACCAATTAAAAATTGGGCAAGCAAATAAAAAATTTTGAAAATGCTGACAAGAATGTAAAGCAGGATTGCGTTTAAAGAGAAAGAGGCAACACTAATAACTAAAAATTCAGAATATAATTTTGGGAGTCTTTTTGGGTTGAAATTATTAAAATTATAAATTCTATTAAGAAGAAAGTTTAATGTAATTGAGATTATTGAAGCAAAAATAAAAGAGAGGAGATAATAAATGCGAAGTAATGAAGTGAAGGTAAATAGAAAAACGAGAAGTAAAGAGCCACTTAATAAAGAGATATAACAATATTTTTTAAATTTCTTTAGATTTCTTTTTATTCTATCTTTAAAACTAATTTTATAAGTTTCTAATTTTAATTCTTCCATCTTTGTTAAAATTTGGAGGTTTAAAAATCTAAATTTCAAATCTTAATAAAGCTCCTATTCCTCCAAGATTCCAAAATTGTTTTCCTTCTTCTGTTTCTTCTGAAACCACTTCAATTTTCGCAGAGATATTCTCTGCTTTTTTGACAAGCTTTTTTTTCACATCTTTTTCTAATCTTTTACTTAGTATTAAAGTATCAACTGCTCCAAGCTCTAATGCTTTCTCAACATCATTTTTTTTATAAACAGCATTTTTTCCCTTACCTAATTTTTCAAAAAAATTTGCTAATAAATTTTTTTCGTGAATAATTTCTTGATTTGCAAGTAATTCTTTAGAAGCTTCCACTAAATCTGCTAAGCCAGATTCATCTGTCTGTCCTATATCTACTAAACCTATAACTTTTTCTTTTAATTGAGTTACAAGTTGGCCATCTTTCATAAAATCCTCTTTTGTTGGTACTGGCCCTCCAATAATAATTCCTTTCAACTTTGGCATATTAAAGTATAGTTCTTTCATTGCTTGAGAGATTCTTCTTAAGAATTCTTTTGCCAACCCTTCAGTAAATCTATGGAACCTTTGGCTTGATTGCCCTCCGGCCCGAATTTTTCCTGGAACACCAGATGTTAGCTTTCTTAAAACTTTAATTTGTTTGCCTTCTAATAAACCTAAAGTAGCTTCTTTTCTGTCCATAACAACCAAACCATAAACTTCCTTAACCTCCAACATTTCTCTAAGAGGTTCAAGAACAAATTCTTTATCACATCTATAAAGCCTAATCTTTAAAGGTTCAGGAGGTTCTATAGCCCATAACTTAATGTTTTGCTGCCCTTCTTTTTCAGAAATATTTCCACAGAATATAGCCAGACCATTTTCTGGTGTTTGTTTGTAGAGTTTAAGCTCCCTACTTATACTTTCAAGAGCATCTAAAACATTCTTACGGGTTGTTTTACTTTTGATGTTGCTTGCTGTTCCTTTTTCATCCTCTACTTGCCTTGCTACAATATTTATATTCTGACCCGCAGGAATGTAAATAGATATAAGCTCTGTATGACTTCCTTTAATTTTTTCTAATTCTTCTATCAGTTCTTCTAGTTCTTCTTTGGAAATTGCCATCTTAAACTTAAAAAACAAGAAGTATTTATAAATCTATATAAAACAACAAAATAAATATATATTTTTTCTTTTAACTTCTTAAATCAGAGATTCCTAGAAGAATAAGTAAAAATCCAATTCCAATTACTGCCCAGAAAATTCCACCTTTTAGGACAACCCAAGCTGCATTGAAGATTCCGAGATGAAGGTAATAGCCAGCTAAGATTGCTCCGATTACTAAAATTAAACCCAATAAAAGCTCAATCCATTTGTTCATTTTAATTATAATAATTTCAGGATTTAAAAAATTTACTATTGGTCTTTTATCACCAAAGTTTTATAAACTCTCTTTTTTTAGATTAAATATGTCATTTTTAATTTATCTTTTAATTATCTTAGTAGGAGTAATTTTTCTTGCTTTAATTTACTACTATAATAGGTTTGTTGTTTTAAGCAATAGGATTGATAATGCTTTATCTCAAATTGATGTTCAGTTAAGGAAAAGGGCAGACCTTGTCCCTAACTTAATGAATACTGTTAAGGGTTATATGAAACATGAAAAAGAAATATTCAAGCAATTAACAGATGCAAGAAAAGCGATAATGCAAGCAAAAGATTTTCAGAGCAGGATAAAAGCAGGAAACCAATTACAAAAAACATTGAAGACAATTTTCGCGCTAGCAGAAAGTACCCCTCAGTTGAAAGCAAATGAAAACTTTTTACAATTACAACAAGAATTGTCAGCTATAGAGGATAAGGTTGCTTATTCAAGACAGTTTTATAATGATAGTATCTTAGATTATAATAATTCAATAAATCTTTTCCCTGGAAATCTTTTCGCTAAAATTTTTGGAAAAAAAGAAAAAGAATATTTAAAAATCCCGGTTGAAACTCGCGCAGTTCCAAAAGTCGAGTTTTAGATAGAACTATTTTAGG
>CAYZDX010000045.1:0-4509 GCA_964477565.1 Candidatus Woesearchaeota archaeon
TTTTTTAATCCTTTAAGTGAATAAACAATAACTTTCCAATGCTGAATAACATGTAGGATTATAAGAACAAAAAAGATTTGTTGAATAACCTTTGTGAAGGGTAGGTTGATAAATTTTGATACTATCCTTAATATAAATATTATTATCAACAACCAATCTACAATTAAGATACTTTTTTTCATAATATTTATTAAGTTATTGTTTATATATAAATCTTTTTTTAAATAATTTCAAAACCCAATTGCATATAACGCCCCATTATCTCAATATTCTATTCTTAAACAAAGTTTTAAATACTTCTAAATTTGTTTAAAATTATGGAAAATAAAGATTTAGGAAAAGAAATTAGGAATATTAAAGAAGATTACCAGGCAAGATCTCCAGAAGGAATAACTGAAGAGCAACAAAAAGAATTAGAAAAGAAAAAAAAAGAATTAGAAAATTTTACTAAAAAAGTTCTTGATAAATATAAATTTACAATTTCTATAGGAATCCTCCCCCCACATTTTGCTAAAAAAATTGAGGAAGAAGAAGCTGTTCCTGAAGAAGAGGCGAAGAAAAAACCAACACATTTAATAGTTCTGATACCTGAAGAGCAATTTAAAAATCTTATTAAAATTAAAGCAGAGTTAATTAAGCAAGTCAAAGATTTAAAACAAAATATTTGGTTACATGTTAAAACCCCCATTGATATATGGAATTATTGTTTAGACGGCAAATATGATATTGTTTCCGGAATAGCCATGTCTTTTCCTCTTTATGACAAAGGTTTTTTAGGAAGTCTAAGAGTTTCAGAAATCCATAAATCTCTTGTATTAAAAAAATTTGAAAGATATGTCACAAGTTATGTTATTGCTGGCTCTTTAGTTAGGGGAGATGCAACAAAAACAAGTGATGTTGATGTTTTTATTGTTATTGATGATACAGATGTTAAAAGAATGCCCCGGGTCGAGTTGAAGGAAAAATTAAGGAGCATAATTTACAGCTACATTTTAGAAGCTTCTGAATTGGCAGGAGTTAAAAATAAATTAAATGTCCAAGTTTATATTTTAACAGAGTTCTGGGAAAATGTTAAAGATGCAAACCCTGTTATTTTCACTTTTATAAGGGATGGTGTTCCTTTATATGACCGAGGAACTTTCATGCCTTGGAAATTGCTTCTTAAAATGGGAAAATTAAAGCCCAGTCCAGAAGCTATAGATATGTTTATGGGCATGGGAGACAAAATGGCTGATAGGGTAAAGAGGACATTGACTGATTTAGTTATAGGAGATATTTATTGGGGTGTCCTTACTCCTGCACAAGCTTTAATAATGTTATATGGCTTGCCTCCCCCAACCACCAAGGAAGCCCCCGCACTTTTTAAAAAAATTTTTGTTGATAAAGAAAAATTATTAGAAGAAAGATATGCTAAAATTTTAGAAAAAATAATCAAAACTTACAAAGATTTTGAGCACCAAAAAATTAAAGACGGCGATATTAAAGGAAAAGATGTTGATGTTTTTCTCAAAGAAGCAGAAGATTTTTTGAAAAGGTTGAAAGAATTAAGAGAGCAAATAGAGCAAAAAAATAGAAGAGATACAATTGATAATATTTACAAAACAATATTTGATATCTTAAAAGCAGGTTTAGGAAAGAAAAAAGAAGAAGAGCTTATAAAAGATTTTGAAGAAGAATTAGTTAAGAAAGGAAAGCTTCCTGGAAATTATATCAATGTATTAAATGAGATTATAAAACTTAAGAAAAAGCCCAAAAAAGCAAAACTTGATAGAAATGAAGTAGAAGAATTAAGAAAAAATGCAACATCTTTAATAAATCATTTAATTGAATATTTTCAGAGATGTGAATTAATCAGCTTGCAAAAAGGAAAATTTATATTAAAAACAAAAGAAAAAACCTATGAACTAATTTTAACAGAAAATAATGCATTTTTAATTGAAGAAGGTGTTGTTTTTAAAATAGACTTAAAAAACAATAAACTTGTTGAATCCAAGGTAGATGAATTAACAAGAGCATTAGAGCAACAAAAAGGAGAAAAAGAATTTAAAATTAGTCAAAAACTCTTTTCATTTTTAAATAAAGAGCTTGGTGATTTTGAACTTGTTTTTTAATTTTCGAAATTTTTCGCTTTTATATCAATATAAAAAACTTTAAAAACTAAATTTTTCTGTTTTAAAAATGCAAGGAAAAATTGTACAATTTAGAAGGGGAAGGCATACATATAAGCCAAGACATTTTTTATTAGATGTTCAAGCGAAAAATAAAGAAGAAGCTGAAAAATTCATAGGAAAAAAAGTTATATGGAAATCTCCTTCAGGAAAAGAAATTAAAGGTTTCATAGCTTCTACACATGGAAACAAAGGTTTAGTAAGAGCAATATTTGAAAAAGGTCTGCCAGGGCAAGCAATAAACACTTTTGTAGATATTAAAGAGTAAAATGAATACTTTAAGTTCTATGGAAGAGAGAATTTTAAGTCCAGAAGAGGAAGAAAAATTAAGAGAAAGAATTGATAGATTAGAAGATGGCCTTTATTTAATTAGACATCAAGCCCACACCTTCCCAATCCCCCCAATTGTTGATAAAAGTGCACTCCTTGATAGGATTATAGAATTAAATAAAGCACAGAGGGCATTGTTAGGAGAAAGAGGAGTAGTATATAATGCAAAAACTACAAAATTTGAAGGCCCCTTTAAATATTTAAATATTTAATTTTAAAATGAGTTATGAAATTCAATTTATTGGAAGAAATTTGGATAGAAGTAGTGTAAGGGTAGCTATAGGAAGGCATATAAAACCACACGGAATTTATAGGATTACTTTCAATAGCACTGAATCAATTGAGGTAACAGGTGAAAATTTATTATCTAAAATAGAAGAATTTTTAAATCAAGATTTAACTTTAAAAGTAGAGGGCCCTATTTAATAAAATGGCACTAAGAAAAGCATCAGCTTATTCAAAGAAAAAAGTAAGACCTTACACAAGAAAAAGTAAAAGCAAGAGCAAAAGCTATATTAAAACTGTCCCTCAACACAAAATTGTAAAATTTAAGATGGGAGCAGTAAAAGATTTTGAAAAAGGAAAATTTCATCATATGATAAAACTTGTAACAGGAGAAGATGTTGTGATAAGAGACAATGCCCTAGAATCTTCAAGACAACATATTCAAAAAATACTCAATAAAGAGATTCCTGGCAATTATTATTTTGAGGTTAAAGTTTATCCGCATCATATTTTAAGAGAAAATAAGATGTTAACAGGAGCAGGAGCAGATAGAATGCAATCTGGAATGCAAAAATCTTTCGGCTCAACAGTAGGAAGAGCAGCAATAGTGAAAAAGAACCAAACAATTTTCTTAGTAGCATTTTTTAGAGAAAATCAAAGAAAAAGTGTGATAAGTGCATTAAGTAAGATTAAAGCAAAGATTCCATGTCGTACGCGCCTTGTTTATGAAAAATTAAAATGAATTACCTTTTTGTTTTAGGAAGAAACCCAAAACTTTCTATTGCAGAAGTTCTTTCTTGCTTTAAACAAAAAATCAATTACTCATTAATTAGCGATAACCTCCTTTTAATAAAAAATCTTCCCTCCCAACCAAATATAGAGAAATTTGGAGGTATTTTGGCAATAGGAAAAACCCTCTTCTCTTGTGATAAAAATGAAATTCCAGAAAAAATCAAAAATATTTATTTTGAAGAAAAAACAAAATTTTCTTACTCTGTCATAAACCTGACAGATTTTAATATAGAAGGGCTATTAAAAGAAAAATTTAAAGAGGAAAAATTAAAATCAGTCTATAAACCTTTAAGAGGGAGAATTAAAGGACAAGACAATAAGATTTATATTGGAACCCCCACATATTTTAAAAAAAGAGATATAACTTACTTTCTTGTTAAAAAGGAAAAATATTATTTCGGCTATTTAAATCAAATTTACAATTCTGAAGAAGCTGAAAGAAGAGATATAGAAAAACCATTTAGAAGAGAAGAATTAGCAATTTCTCCAAGACTCGCCAAGATATTAATAAATCTTTCTGGAGTAAATGAAAATGAAATTCTTTTAGACCCATTTTGTGGAGTTGGAATTATTTTACAGGAAGCATTATTGCAGGATATTAATATTATAGGAATTGATAAAAATAAGGATGCATTAGAAAAAGCAAGGAAAAATATAGAATGGCTTAAAAAAAATTATCAATTCAAAGCTGAATATAAACTTATATCCGGCGATTCAAGAAAAATAAAAATTGAAAAAGTTGACGCAATAGTAACAGAACCTTTTCTAGGAAAATTACTTAAAAAGATTCCAAGAGAAGACGAGGCAGAAAGAATAATTAATGATTTTGAAAATCTGATAATTCAAGTTTTAACCAACTTAAATAACTTTTTAGAAAAAAAAGGAAAAATTGTTTTTACTTCCCCTTTTATAAAAACAAGGAATGGAAGGAAAGGTTGTAAAATAAAAAAAATTTTAGAATTAACAGGACTTAAAATTAAGGAAATTGATAACA
>CAYZDX010000046.1:0-4506 GCA_964477565.1 Candidatus Woesearchaeota archaeon
AGAGAAAATTATTAAGTGGATTGGAAAAAATAAAGATAAATGTGTGGGAATAGGGGAAATTGGGTTAGATTACAAGTTTGGAAATCCAGAAGATAAAAAACAAAAAGAAATTTTTGAAAAATTAATAAAACTGGCAAAAAGAATTAATAAGCCAGTAATTGTCCATTCAAGAAAAGCTGAATCTGATGTTTTAGATATTTTGGAAAAAAATAAAATCAAAAAAGTTGTTCTTCATTGCTTTAATGGAAAGAAATCTCTAATTAAGAGGGCTCTTTCATTAAATTTTTATTTCTCTATACCTCCAATAATAACCAAATCCCAACATTTTCAAATGTTATGTAAGGAAGTTCCTTTATCAAAAATTTTAACAGAAACAGACTCCCCTTATCTTTCTCCATACCCTGATGAAATAAATACCCCTAAAAATGTTAAAATAACAATAAAGAAAATAGCTGAAATAAAGGGCATTGACGAAGAAAAAGTAGAAACCGAAATATTTAATAATTTTAAATTGGTTTTTAATTTTAATAAAAAATGAAAAAAGAGGTAAATGGAATTGAAGAATTAAGAGAAGAATTTGAAGATTTAATAGAAAAATTGAACAACAAATTTAATTCTTTATATAATCTTGCAACCCGGGATGAAAAAACAGGACTTTATAACTACAAATTTTTTTCTGAAATTTTCAATATAGAATTTGAAAAAGCGAAAAGAGGTTCAAAACTATCTTTATCAATTCTTGATTTAGATTATTTTAAAAAAATCAATTCAAGGTACGGACATATAGAAGCTGATAGAATTTTGAAAAATGTGGCAAAATTAATCAAGAATAGTGTAAGAAAATCTGATATTGTTGCAAGATTTGGTGGAGAAGAATTTATAATTTTATTTTTAGACACGCCCTTAAAAAAAGCTGAGAAGATAGTTAAAAGGATAAATAAGAATATAAAAGAAAAATTTAAAAGATATAATTTAACGATTTCAGGAGGGATGGCAGAATATAAAAAAGGGGATACAAAGAATTCTATGAAAAAGAGAGCTGATAAAGCCCTGTATTCAGCTAAAAAAACGCGAGACAATGTTATGTCCATATCCTAAATATTTTTAAAAATTTAAGAAATTAATCAAAGAAAAATTGTTCATTTAAATCTTCTGAATTTTCTATTATATCTGTTGAAGTTATAATACCATATAATTCATCATCCTTAACTACTGGTAATTTTTTAATTTTGTGTTTCTTCATAATTAAAGCTGCATTATCAATAGATTCATCGTAATCAACCACAACAACATTTTTCGACATTATTTTTGAAACTTTTTTTTCTAACTTATCCATATTCTTTATTATATCTCTCTCAGTTATAATTCCAATAATCTTATTCTTTTCCATGATTACCAAACAACCAATATTATGTTCAGCCATTATCTTGGCTGCTTCTTTGACTTTCTCATTTTTATCAATTACCAAAACTTTATTCATTATTTCTGATACTTTCATTTTTGATACCCCTTTTAAAATTATTTAACATTAAATAGAAAAACTAATTTTTAAAATTATGCTTATTATGCTTAATTTCCAAAAATTTTTCCTACTCTTTCTTTAACTTGGCTATAAACCACTTCAACAGCATGAATTGTAGGATCAATAAAAGAAGGTTCCATTATTAAGTTTTCTAACCTTGAATTTCTAATTCCTCTCTTTAATTCAGGAACAAGAGGGCTTTCTAAAAGATGGTCAATTTCAATTTTCGTTTTCGATTTCCCAAAATTTAATGTATGAGAATCAGTAAAAGAACAAGCGCCAATTTTTCTTTCTCCTAAATTATGCTCAAGATAAAAACTTAAAGCTTTTTTATTTGCTCCTGGGAATATTGCAGCACTTGAAGTATAAACTTCAAATCCGTCAAAATTTTCAATAATTTTTTCAAGAATTTGTGGATTTGATTCTAAAAACCACCCAAGACCTCCCCCCACTCTTGGTATTCCAAAATGAGGAATTATTAAAATCCCACCACTGTCTTTTGCTTCCCTTATTGAATCTTGAAAAGGCCTGTCATTTTTTAAATATGTACTTGGAGCTACAACAAGATATTCCCCCTGTTTTGTTTTAACTTCTTGGCATCTCATAACAATAATTCTTTTATTTCCTTCTCCATCAAGTGGAACAATGGCTGTATTATCTCCAAGAGTTAAAAAGTCCCTATCTTTTTTAGAAAGAAAAGTTTCGTATCTTTTATCATCATTTCCAAAACCAGCAATACCTAAAATTCCATAATTTCCCAAGGCATTATAAGCTCTAGAAATCACTTTAGAAAAATCAGGGAAATTATTTATCTTGCCTACATGATTATGTAAATCTGTATATATTTCCATATTTCCTTTAAAAAGAAATACTTTTTAAAGTTTTCTATTGTAACTACCAATAAGTAACATAAATTAAATAAAATCTGAGATCTTATGTTTATATTCAAGCCAAAAAAGCCAAAAAATAAAAATTCCTGCATCCATGCATGGCTCTGCTAATTTATTTAATGTTGGGGGCAAGTAACCTATTAGATTTATTCCAATTGAAAAAGTAGATAAGGGGTAAAGGGGCATAATATAACCTGAAATTATCGAATCTAAAAAAAGATGAATAAAAATTCCTAAGGAGATGAATAAAAAAATTAAATGAAGTTTCATGTGTCTTTTTCCTAAATTTTTGTTCTTAAACTTCAAGCTAAATAAAGCGAATAAAAGAAAGGCTAATGGAAAAAATAAATTATGAGTAAAAGTTCTATGAATTTCTGGTAAAGTATATCCAAAAAAATATAAAATCCAAAAGATAGCTATGTCAATATCAGGTAATGCCCCGGCTATTCCACAAATAAAAACATAGTGAAGTGGAAATTTTTTCTTATCTTTTACAATATACTCCCTTATAAATTCTGCAATAAAAATAGCAAAAATAATATGAAAAATTGCATGTGGCATTCTTATTATTCTAAATTTTCCAATCTTTCTAATTCTGCTTTTGCTTCTTCATATTTTTTTCTTGCTTCCTCAAGCTTTTTGTCCCTGTTTTTAAGCCTATCTATTTCGTCTTGAATTTCTTTTAGCCTTTTTTCTAATTCTTCTAATCTTTCTTTTTCTTTTTTCTTTTTCTTTTCTTCTTCTTCCTTTAATTTGTCAGAAAGCTTTGTAACTTTTATCTTTTCTGAACTTTTTAATTTTTTGAAAAATTTAAATCCAACAAATATCAAAAATCCTAAGAATAAAATAAGAAAAAATCCTGCCAAGATTCCGTAAAAAAGAAAATTAATTCCACTATTGTTTTGAGAGATGGACTTTCCTGTTATTCCTCTTTGACTTTCTTCAGATTCTTTTACTTGATTTTCCTCAGTTTTCTCCTGATTTATTGAGTTTTCTTTGACTGTAAAATTTTCTACTTTTTCTTCTTTTAAAGTGTCAAGGACTATTTTTCCTCCGGGAGGATATTGCCTATCCTTAAATTCTCTTTGTCTTATCAATAAGCCATCTTTGTAAACATTAACTTTAAAATGCATCATTTTCGGTTTGGATTCTAGGTCAATATCAAAAATTCCAGTTGGGCTTATTGTTCTATTAAAACTCCTTATTATTTTTCCTGTTGGTGCATCATAAACCCATAAGAATATCCTTGTATTTTCTTCAGCTTTAACAATAATATTGGTATGGATATAATCTGAAGCAAGGACTATTGAAGAGAAAAGAATTATTGCAATTATAATTAAAATCCCCTTTTTTTCCATAATATTTGTTTTCTTCCATTATTTATAAATTTAACTCCTCTTGTATTTTTAATTTAAATAGCAATATTTTTAATCTTCTCCATGATTTTCAATTATTTTATTAGGGGGTTTCACTAGGTTTATTTAAGAAAACTGAAAAAATTAAGCGCCCGCGGCAGGAATCGAACCTGCGAGCCCCGAAGGGCCCAGCTCTCCAAGCTGGTGCAATACCACTATGCGACGCGGGCATAATACAACAGATTTTTGTGAGTTTTTAAAATTTATTAATGAAGAAGATTAGATTAAGTTTGGATTTTTCCTCCTTTTATCTTTACACCTTCACTTCTTAAAAGCTTAATCTTTTTTATTATGCCTTTATTATAGCCACCAAGTTCACCATTGCTCTTAATAACTCTATGGCAAGGAATTTCTGGATTGAAATTTTTCTTTAGAGCCTGTCCTATGGCGCGAGGAGAAGTTTTAAGTTTTTTAGCCAGCTGTCCATAACTTTTTACTTGTCCTTTCTTGATTTTCTTCACTTCTTCATAAACCCGCTTTTGAAAGTCAGTTAACATAAAAAATAAAAAGCTAACTTATTTTAATATTTTATGGAAAAGTTAATGTTATTGGGGGTCACTTTAATTTTTATAGGGATAATTTTCTTAATAATTTCAAGTTTGAGTATGGCTTTATCTGGGAAAAGCAAAGTTGATATAGCTATTGGAGGTTTTATAGGGCCAATACCTTTCGGCTTTTT